>SOKR01000073.1 GCA_004375675.1 Dehalococcoidia bacterium | reverse complement strand
GAAATACCCTGGCCGCACATCAAGCTCTATATGGGCGAGGAAGAGGGGGGAGCGCCGCCAGCAAAGCCTGCCAAAGGCCCAACCCGCCGGAAAACCCGGCCTGCGCCCAAGGCAGCACCCCGCAGAGGAGGCGAAGGTGACGAAGGTGGGGAAGGTGGGGATTATTAAGGTGGGGTAGGAGAGCTAGAGAGGTTACCGGGGAGGGGGTAAAGCCCCCTCCTTTATTTTTTCCGCTTGTCTTCCCGCCGACTAAAAGCTATAATGGACGCTATCTAAAGAGGAGTAAGTCAAATGCCGCCATACGCCTACATCGACAAGAAATTCGTCCCCCTGGCCGAAGCCAGGATAGGGGTGATGACCAACTTCCTGCACTACGGCACCGCCGTCTTCGAGGGCATCCGGGGCAACTGGAACCCCCAGCAGAAGCAGATCTATATCTTTCGCCTCAGGGAGCACTACGAGCGGCTGGAGAACGGCTGCCGCGTCCTCAAGATGGAGTTGCCTCACAGCCTCGACGAGCTTTGCCGGATAACGGTTAAGCTGGTGGCCATGTGCCGCTTCGAGGAAGATGTATACATCCGCCCGCTGGCTTACAAGAGTTCGGAATCTTTAGGCGTCCGCCTCCATGACATGGAGAGCGATTTCCTGGTCTTCGCCTTCCCCTGGGGACCCTACCTGGATATGGATAAGGTCAGGTGCGGCATCTCTTCCTGGCGGCGGCCCGACTATAACGTAATCCCGCCCAGCGCCAAGATTTGCGGGCTCTACGTCAACAACGCCTTTGCCCGGACCGAGGTCACCGAGAAGGGCTTTGACGAAGCCATCATGCTCACCCCGGACGGCCATGTCTCCGAGGGCAGCGGCGAGAACCTCTTCCTGGTGACCAAGGGTAAACTGGTTACGCCCGCCGTCGACAACCACATCCTTAAAGGGATTACCCGCGATACGGCCATAAAGCTGGCCAAAGAGGAACTGGGGATGGAGACCGTGGAGAGGCCAATCGAGCTCAATGAGCTCTTTAGCGCCGAGGAGTGTTTCCTCACCGGCACCGCCGCTCACATCACCCCCGTAGCCGAGATAGACCGCCGTAAGATAGGCGACGGCGAAATCGGCGGGGTTACCAAAAAGCTGCAGCAGCTCTATTCCGGGGTGATACGGGGCGATAATCCCAAATACCTTGACTGGTGCACGCCTGTCAATAAGCGGGTTCCCTAAAAAATCTTTGATTTTTCAGGGTGATATAAGCTATAAACTACTGCTTGGACACGCCCTTTTTGGGGACACTCTCCCCCCGTAGCGACTTGAGCAGGCAGATTACCTGGCAGCTTTCTTCCAGCGTGGCGGTGTAGTTATGGGCTTCTTCCAGGAGCTGGCCGATGGCGAAGGTGCCGTGGCCGTGAACCAGGACCATCCTACTTTGCTTTAGCGCCTGAGCGATTTCGTCCCCCAGCCCACCGGGTTTGACCTTCTGGTTCCAGCCCAGCACCAGCACCTTTTCCATTATGGACTGGCCTTCGGTATCGATGGGCACAATCTCGGTCTCGGTGAGCGAGAGGGCGACGGCGTGGGGGGGGTGGGCGTGAACGATAGCCTGTGCCGGGGTTTCCCGATAGATGGCGCGGTGGACAGGCAGTTCCACCGACGCCAGGGGGGTGTTACGGTCGTTCTTGGTGAGACCGGTTTCGATGAGGTCGTTTTCATCAAGACAGCCCAGCCGGCTGCCGCGGCGGGTAATTATAATGCGCTCCCCCAGCCTGATGCTCAGGTTTCCACTATGGGAGGAGACCAGCCCTTTGGTGAAGAGGTCGCGGCCCACCGTCTGAAACTGAGATTGAATCATGCTTCCCCTCTAAATTGTCTCTCGGAGCATAAACCTCTTTAGCCCTCTGAGTCAAGTTTTTCCGGGGGCTTTTCTTCGGCTTTCTTGGTCTTGGATTTAGTCGCTTTTACTTTCGGCTTGGCTGCTTTCGGTTTAGCCTTGGTCGCCTTGGGCTTGGCCTTGGCTTTAGCCGCCTTGGCTTTGGCTGCCTTGGTCTTGGGCTTAGCCTTCGGCTTAGCCGCCTTAGCTTTGGCCGCCTTGGGCTTGGTTGGGGCCGGTGCTGGCGCCTGCGCCTGTAGCTGGTTGAACTTCTTCATCAGGCGCGACTTGCGGCGGGCGGCATTATTGGGGTGAATAATCCCCTTCTCGGCGGCTTTATCCAGAGAGGTGATAGCCACCGCCACCGCTTCCTGAGCGGCATTCACATCGCCCATGTAAATAAGCCTCTCCGCCTTGGTGATATTGGTCTTGCACGTAGTGCGCACCGGCTTGTTGCGGAGTCTCTTTCTTTCCGTTACCCGTACCCTTTTTTGCGCTGATTTAATGTTTGGCAATCTCTTCCTCCTTGAGTTCTAGGGTTTTGGCTTGGTGGTGGCTTCGTCGCCGATGCGGGAAACACCAATCACCCCTCGAATACCATCTATTTTAGCCATGAGCCGACTTAACTGGGCCAGGTCCTTGGCCTGCAGGGTAAAGTTTTCCGTCACCTTGTTGCCGTCCTGGGGGGTTGAGGTCATTGTGGTAATGTTTAACCCCTCCTCAGCCACGATGGTGGTTATGTCCCGGATGAGCCCGACCCGGTCCCAGGCTTCGACCAGGATGTTGACCGGGAAGAGGGCATCGGTCGGCTCCCACTCCACGGCGATGAGCCGCTCTTTCTCATCCTCGTGGACTACATTGTAGCAGTCTTTGCGGTGAATAGTCACCCCCCGGCTGCGGGTGACGTAGCCGATAATCCTGTCGCCAGGCACCGGCCGGCAGCAGCGGGCGAGATGGGTGACCAAATCCTCCACCCCCAGCACCCGTATCGCCGACTGGGGGGGCTTGGGCGGGGCGGCTTCCGGCTTGGCCGGGGGAGGCTGCTGGGCGGTGAGTTTCAGGGCGATGTGGTGGGTGGAAACGCCGCCGTAGCCGATAGCCGCCAGGAAATCGTCGAGGCTATCGTACTTGAACATCTTGGCCAGCCCCTCGCGCTCGGTGGGCCTTATCCCCAGGTGTCGCATCTCCTTTTCCAGGAGTTCCCGTCCCCGCTCGATGTTCTCCGCCCGCTCCTGGTGGCTGAACCACTGGCGCATCTTGGTGCGGGCGTGGGAGGTCTTGGTGTAGTTGAGGTGGGGGTTGAGCCAGTCGCGGCTGGGGCCCTTTTCTCCCTTGGAGGCGACAATCTCGACGGCGTCGCCGTTGTTGAGCTGGTAGTTGAGGGGCACCAGCTTGCCGTTTACCTTAGCCCCGGTGCAGCGGTTGCCCAGCTCGGTGTGGACGCGGTAGGCAAAGTCGAGGGGGGTTGCCCCCTTGGGCAGGTCTATTATCTCCCCCTTGGGGGTGTAGACGAAGACCTGGTCGATAAAGATATCGGTCTTGACCGATTCCAGAAACTCTTCGGCGCCGCTGAGCTCGCGGTGCCAGTCGACAAGCTGGCGCAGCCAGGATATGCGCTCCTCGAAGTGGAGGTCTTTTTTCTCGCCCTCTTTATAGCGCCAGTGGGCGGCCACGCCGTATTCGGCAGTATGGTGCATCTCGCGGGTGCGAATCTGCACCTCCAGGGGCATGTTGCTCAGCGACATCACCGCCGTATGCAACGCCTGGTAGCCGTTGGGCTTGGGGTTGGCGATGAAGTCGTCAAACTGACCGGACAGGGGGCGCCAGAGGCTGTGGATGACGCCGAGAACGTTGTAACAATCGGCTACCGTGCCCACCAGTATGCGCAGGGCGAGCAGGTCGTAGATATCGTCGAAGTCCTTGCCCTGCGTGGCGTATCTTTCCATTTTCTGGTAGATGCTGTAGATATGCTTGGGGCGGCCCGATATCTCGGCGCGCAGGCCCGCCTGCTTGAGCTCCTTCTCCAGGACCTTGATTATGCGGGCGATGTATTCCTCGCGCTGGGCGCGGCGGGCGGCAATGAGGCTAGCCACATGGCGGTATTTCTTCGGCTCCAGGTAGCGGAAGGATAAATCCTCCAAGTGCCATTTCAATCCCCATATCCCCAGGCGGTGGGCGAGGGGAGTATAGATTTCCAGTGTTTCCTGGGCAATGCTGCGCTGCATCTCCGGCGTCAGCGCCTTCAGCGTGCGCATATTGTGCAGGCGGTCGGCCAGCTTGATAAAGACCACCCGCAGGTCTTCCGCCATCGCCACCAGCATTTTTCTAAGGCTTTCCGCATGCGAGGCCCTGTTGGCGGTGCTGGGGGCGTGCAGGGAGAGCTTGCCCAGCTTGGTGGTGCCGTCAACCAGCTTGGCGACCTCGGGGCCGAACCTGGTTTTAATCTCGTCGAGGGATACGTCGCAGTTTTCAGGAACGTCGTGGAGCAGCGCCGCCGCCAGCGTGCTGGCGTCGAATTGTTGTTCGGCTAGGATGAACGCCACCTGCAGCGGGTGCTCGATATAGGCATCGCCCGACTTGCGCACCTGCCCTTCGTGCGCCTTGGCGGCAAAGGCATAGGCGTCTTCCACCAGGGGCAGCTTTTCTTCAGGCAGGTATTCTTTAGCCTTTTTTAAAAGCTCGGCCAGATTCATGGTTAGAGTATAGCGCAAGGGGACGGGGGGTGCAAAAAAGTAGGGGGATTGCTTCGTCGCTGCGCTCCTCGCAATGACAGTAGAGAGTGGGGGTTTTAAGGGGGGCGAAGCCCCCCTTTACCTTAAAGGGCGGTGGGCGGGAACAGATAAAATCGGGGTGGGGGGACAAAACCTCCCTTTACAACCTAAAGTTAATACTGTATTCTACCCTTAAGAAAATGTTGTATCAGGCACCGCGTGGAACCTCGGATATCCTGCCCGATGAGCAGGCCTACTGGCGCTTCATCGAGCAAAAGGTGGCTGAAAGCGCCCAGCTCTACGGCTACGAGCGCCTTGATGCCCCCGCCTTTGAGGACACCAAGCTCTTCAGCCGTAGCGTCGGCGAGGACACCGACATCGTCACCAAGGAAATGTACACCTTTGAGGACCGGGGGGGCAGTTCGCTCACCCTTCGTCCGGAGGGCACCGCGCCGGTCTGCCGCGCCTACCTGGAGCACGGCATGCACAACCAGCCCCAGCCGGTGAAGCTCTATTATGTCGCCTCTATCTTTAGGTACGAGAGGCCGCAGGCGGGCCGGTTCCGCCAGCATTACCAGTTCGGCTACGAGGCTATCGGCGACGGCGACCCCGCCCTCGACGGCGAGGTCATTGACCTGGCCTGGCGGTTCTTTGCCTCGGTGAACCTCCGTAAGCTGACTCTGCAGCTAAACAGCATCGGCTGTAAAAAGTGCCGGCCCAACTACGTGGAGGCGCTCAAGAGCTACTACGTGGGTCAGGCGTTGGAGCTTTGCCCCGAGTGCCAGACGAGGCTCCGGCGAAACCCGCTGCGGCTGCTCGATTGCAAGCAGGCGGGCTGCCAGAAGGTGGCCGACGCGGCGCCCAAAAGCGTGGACCATCTCTGTAACGAGTGTACCGAGCACTTTAATCAGCTGAAGAGATACCTGGAGCTGCTTAAATTACCCTTTGCCGTCAACCACCACCTGGTGCGGGGGCTGGACTACTACACGCGGACGGTCTTCGAGATTCAGCCCGAAGACGGCGGCTCCCAGAGCACGCTTGCCGGCGGGGGGCGCTACGACGACCTCATCGAGGAGCTGGGGGGCAAGCCCACCCCGGCTATCGGCTTCGCCGCGGGCATGGAACGGCTCATCCTTAACCTTAAAGAACAGAGGGTCGCCATAGCGCCGCTGCCCAAGCCCCGGGTGTTTATCGCCTGCCTGGGCGATGAAGCTAAAGAGGCAGCCACCAGGCTGGCCGCCGAGCTGAGGGGGGCGGGGGTGGGGGTTATCGCGGCGCTGGGGGATAAGAGCCTCAAGGCGCAGCTGCGGCAGGCTAACAGTCTGGGCGTGCGCTACGCGGTCATTATCGGGGAGGAGGAGGTCAAGGCGGGCACAGTAACGCTGCGCGATATGGCCAGCGCCGAGCAAAAGAGTGTGGCGGTTGGGGAGTTGCCAAAGCTGCTCGGCTAGCTTTTTCAGCTTCACTTCACGGCTAAATTATGCTATAATTACTGTATATGGCTGCCTTGCAATCATCAGCAATCGCTTACAGTTGGGTAGCCCCTTCTCCCTTAGCCAGCTACTCAGGTTTTGCCATCTTCCCTGACTACCGATAACGGAGTAAAGAACGTCTATGACACAGGATAAGCCATCACGAGCCAAGCCTAAAGCCAAGTCTAAAGCCAACGACTATCGGGCGAAGGACATCCAGGTCCTGGAGGGGCGGGAGGCGGTACGCCGCCGCCCCGGTATGTACATCGGCAGCACCGACCAGCGCGGGCTGCACCACCTGGTCTACGAAATCACCTACAACAGCATCGACGAAGCCATGGCCGGCTTTTGCACCAACATCTGGGTTACCTTCTGCCAGGATAACACCATCAGGGTGGAGGATAACGGGCGGGGCATCCCCGTGGACATTCACCCCTCGACCAAGAAAGCCGCCCTGGAGACGGTAATGACCGTCCTCCACGCCGGCGCCAAGTTCGGCGGGCACACCTACGTCGTTTCGGGGGGGCTGCACGGGGTGGGCGCCTCGGTGGTCAACGCCCTTTCTTCCTGGCTTACCGCCAGCGTCCGGCGCGACGGCAAGCAGTACCAGCAGAAATACAAGAAGGGCATACCCAGCGGGGCGGTGGAGGCGGTGGGTAAAGCCAGCGATACCGGCACCACCATCACCTTCCTCCCCGACAAAACCATCTTCGGCGAGTCGAAATGCGATTTTAATACCGTCAGCGAGCACCTGCGCGAGCTGGCTTACTTAAATAAAGGGCTGGAGATATGCATCCGCGACGAGAGGCAGGACGAGGAGAGGACCTTCTATTTCGAGGGGGGCATTACCGGCTTTGTCCGCCACCTTAACCGCAACCGGGTGGTGCGCCACCGCCGGCCCATCTATATTTTCCGCACCGTTAACGGCACCATTGTCGAAGCCGCCCTGCAGTATAACGACGGCTTTTCCGAGTCTTCCTTCAGCTTCGCCAACTGCGTCAACACCGTCGACGGCGGCACTCATCTTACCGGCTTTCGCTCGGCGTTAACAAGGGTCTTAAACGACTACGCCCGCAAGAACAAGTTTCTCAAGGACGACGAGTCTAACCTCACCGGCGAGGATGTCAGAGAGGGTCTTACCGCCATTATCAGCGTCAAGCTGGCCGAGCCCCAGTTCGAGGGACAGACCAAGGGCAAGCTGGGCAACCCTGAAATCAAGAGCCACGTGGAGAGCGCCGTGGGGGAGGGTTTGGCCTTACACCTCGAAGAGCACCCCGACGACGCCAAGAGAATCATCGAGAAGTGCCTGCTCGCCGCCAAGGGGCGGGAAGCCGCCCGTAAGGCACGCGACCTTATCGTCAAGAGGGGCAGCCTGGAGTCGGCCACCCTGCCCGGCAAGCTGGCCGACTGCTCGGAGAGAGAGCCAGCGCACTGCGAGCTTTATATCGTGGAGGGGCCCTCGGCGGGGGGCTCGGCTAAAGAGGGGCGTAACCGCCGCTTCCAGGCGATTTTGCCGCTGCGGGGTAAAATCCTCAACGTGGAGAAGGCGCCCCCTGACAAGATGCTCTCCCACGAAGAAATCAGGGCTATCATCACCGCGCTGGGGTCGGGTATCGACGATGAGTTCGACCTGTCCAAGCTGCGCTACCACCGCGTTATCCTGATGACGGACGCCGACGTCGACGGCTCTCATATCCGCACCCTGCTGCTTACCTTCTTCTTCCGCCACATGGTCGAGCTCATCAACAACGGGCACTTATATATCGCCCAGCCGCCACTCTACCGGGTTAAGTCGGGCAAGCTCCACCAGTGGGTCTATTCCGACCCGGAGAAGGAAGCGGTCCTAGCCCAGCTGAAAGAGAGCCGCAAGGTGGAGGTCCAGCGCTATAAGGGCCTGGGCGAGATGTCCGCCGAGCAGCTCTGGGACACCACCATGAACCCCGAAACCCGCACCCTGCTCCAGGTAAACGTGGAGGACGCCGCCAAAGCCGACCACCTCTTCCATATACTGATGGGAAACGAGGTGCCGCCGCGCAAATCCTACATCCAGGCGCACGCCTTGAGCGTCAAGAACCTGGATATTTAACCTTTTCCCTTCACATAAAGGTTATGCTCTTTGATGTATCTTTCCACTGGCGCGGGGACGAACTCGCTGATGGCAAGGCCTTCCGCCGCCCGCCGCCTGATTTCCGAGGCGTTGATATCTATCCGCGGCTTATCGAAGAGGATGACCCTTGCCGAAATACCGGGCAGTTCTTTTTCCAGGGCGGGGAGGTCGGGGAGGGGGAAGTCGACGCGGGGGACAGCCACCAGGCGGCACATCGCTATCAGCCGCTCAGGTTTGTGCCACTGGGGGAGCTGGTTTAGATTATCCCAGCCTAAGATAAAGAATATCTCGTCGCCGGCGCTGAGCTGGGACTGCAGCTGGGCGATGGTATCGACGGTATAGGTGGGGCCGCTGCGCTCTATCTCCAGGGTGGAGAGCTTGAAGCGGGGGTTGCCGGCAATACCCAAGCGCACCATCTCCAGACGGTGCGGGAGCGGTGAGATAACGTTGGCGTTATTGAGTTTAAGCCAGGGCTGGCCCGCGGGCATAAAGAGGATGCGGGGCAGGTCTAACCTGGCGGCGGCTTCCTCCGCCACCTTGAGGTGCCCGATATGGATGGGGTCGAAGGTGCCCCCCAGTACCCCGATATTCATAACGCTAATATTCCCTTTCTATATTTACTAAGGCCTGGGTTGAGGCCGGAAAATCTTCTTTCTCTTGGTCGGCTCAGGTCTTGGCGCTGACTGGAGTATCTTGGCCGCCGCCGCCATCAGCTCGGGGATACCCTCGCCGCTGACCGCCGAGACGGAAAAGACGGGAGTGCCGATAGCCTTAAAGCTTTCTTCCAGTTCCTCCCGTCGCGCCTTGACTTGGGGCAAATCTACCTTGTTGACCGCCACCAGCTGCGGCTTCTTGGCCAGCGCCGAGTCGAAGAGGCTGAGCTCGGTGTTCACCTGCGTCATATCCTCCGCCGGCGAGGGCGAGCCGCCGTCCAACAAATGGATGAGTACCCGGGTGCGCACGATGTGGCGCAGGAAGTCGTGCCCCAGCCCCTTACCCAGGTGGGCGCCTTCTATCAGCCCGGGAATCTCGGCCAGGATAAAGCTCTGCCGGCCGACCTCGACCATCCCCAGCACCGGCTCCAGCGTGGTGAAGGGGTAGCTGGCGATGCGGGGCTTAGCCGCCGAGACCGCCGCCAGCAGCGTCGACTTGCCCACATTAGGATAACCGATAACGCCGACATCGGCAATGAGCTTGAGCTCCAGAATGATGGCGTTCTCCTCCCCTTCCGTCCCCTCCTCGGCGGTCTGGGGTGCCTGGTTGGTCGAAGTGGCGAAGCGGGCGTTGCCCCTGCCCCCCTTACCTCCCTTAGCCACCACCACCGACTGGCCCGATTGATCCAGGTCGGCAATAAGGCTGTCGCCGCCAATCTGCGACTTATAGGAGACCACCGTCCCCACCGGCACGGTCAGGGTCAGGCTCTCCCCCTGCCTGCCGTGCTTATC
>SOKR01000104.1 GCA_004375675.1 Dehalococcoidia bacterium | reverse complement strand
ACCGCCGCGGTCAGCTCTTCACCAAGCTGGCTCGCGAGATTATCGTGGCGGTGCGAGAGGCGGGCTCCAACCCCGAGACAAACTTCCGGCTCAGGCTGGTGGTGCAAAAAGCCCGCGACAACAACATGCCCCTGGACAACGTTGAGCGCGCCATCAAGCGTGGCAGCGGCCATGCCGAAGGCGCCGTCCTGGTCGAGATGGTCCTCGAAGGCTACGGCCCCAACGGTGTCGCCATCCTGGTACAGGCGCTCAGCGACAACCGCAACCGCACCCTGCAGGATGTCAGGAACATCTTCACCCGCCACGGCGGTAACCTGGGCGAAAGCGGCTGTGTCGCCTGGCTCTTCGACTCGCGCGGCGTAATCACCCTGGAAACCAACGCCCAGGACGCCGAAGAGCTGGCGCTGCAGGCTATCGACACCGGCGCCGAAGACGTCAAGATAGAGAATAAATACATAGAGGTCTACACCAAACCCGCCGAGCTGGAAAAGGTCAGGGAAGCGCTGGAGCAGAAGAAAATAGCCGTCAACTCGGCTGAGGTCTGCATGGTGCCCAAGACCGTCGTCGAGCTCGAAGAAAAAGCCGCCCTGCAGACCCTCAGGCTGCTGGATAAGCTGGAGGAGCTGGACGAGGTGCAGAGCGTCTCCTGCAACGCTGACTTCTCCGACGCCATACTGGAGAAATACCAATCGTGAGCCGGCCCCGATGATAATATTAGGCATTGACCCGGGCACGATAACCACGGGCTACGGGGTCATTAAAGCCGAAGACGATGAGGCAACCTTTGTTGACTGCGGCGCCCTGACCGCTTCCGAGCGCTCCCCGATGGGGGAGCGTTTGAGCTATATATACCAGGGGCTGCAGGAGGTAATTGCCCGCTTTAATCCCGACGTCGTCGCCATAGAGAGCCCCTTTGTCGCCAAGAGCGTCAAGACGGCGCTGGCGATAGGCAAGGCACAGGCAATCGCCATGCTGGCCGCCGCCGAGGGCAAAATCCCCAGCCACGAATACAGCCCCGCCGAGGTAAAAAAGCGGGTTACCGACTACGGTGCCAGCTCCAAAGAGCAGGTGCAGGAGATGGTCAAGCTCCAGCTCGGCTTAGCTCAAGCCCCCCACCCCGCCGACGCCGCCGACGCTCTGGCCATCGCCCTTTGCCACCTGCGCCGAATGCATTTAGACAGCCTGCTGACTAGAAGCGAGGAGAAAAGGTGATAGCCTCTCTCAAAGGCAAGCTAGAGGCAATAGGCGGCGACTGGGCCATCGTCGATGTCAACGGCGTCGGCTTTAAGGTCTATATGCCCACCTCCACCCTCTCCACTCTGGGCGCTAAGGGGGAGGAGGTCGAGCTCCATACCCACTTCTATCTCAGAGAGGACAACGCCACCCTCTACGGCTTCGCCGCCCCCGAAGAACTGGGGCTTTTCCAGACCCTCATCAGCGTATCGAGACTGGGCCCCAAGCTGGCGCTGGCGATGCTCTCGGCGATGAGCGCCGAAAAGCTGGCCATGACCATCGCCACCGGCAACACCGACCTCCTGTCCGAAGTCCCCGGTGTCGGCAAAAAGACGGCCAGCCGCCTCATCCTGGAGCTCAAAGAAAAGATAGGCGCCGGCTGGGCTGGCCCCCCCCCCGAATTCGCCGAGGAAAACGCCGATGTCCTGGCCGCCCTCACCGCCCTCGGCTACTCGATCCGGGAAGCCGCCCCCGCTATTGCCGCCATCCCCCCCGACCCCGAGCTGACATTAGAGGAAAAGATAAAGCTGGCGCTCGGCTTCTTTGCCACCAAGTAGAACCGTCCGGCTATGATGATGTGAATAGATTTTAATGGGAGGTAGTGGAGATGGAGATAGAGTACGGAGCCAGGGTAAAGGACAAGAACGGCAAGGTGCTGGGCAAGGTCAACAATATAATACGGGACTCCTGGACGGGCGAAATCAGCAAGTTTCAGGTCACCGCCGACCCCACTGAGGCCGGCTTTTTCATTCCCCCCAAGCATATAGATAAGGCGACGCCCAAAGAGATAAAGCTGAAGGTCACTTTAGAGAAACTCCAGAAGGAGACATGATGGAAATAGCCCTCCTGGCGGTAATCTTCCTCCTCCTTCTGGTAATAATATTCCTAATCTTCCGCATGAGGAAAGCGCCCGCCACCGACATTGACAAGCTGGCCGAAAAGCTCCGCTTCGCTTTGGCTTCGGCGGACTCGGTGAGGGAGATTCAGCGCATTTTGGAAAGCCTGCCCCGCGATGTCCTCAAGTCGATAACCTCCAGCGAGGCGGTCAGGGCCGGCAAGCTCAACGAGCTTCTGGCTACTTTAGAGCTGACCCACTACGACCGCCTGTTTTATCTGGGCGGCAATCCCGTTGACTTTGTGGGCATCAAGTACGGCGAGGGCATTGACTTCATTGAGGTCAAGACGGAAAAGGCCGCCCTTTCCCCCGCCGAAAAGGAGCTCAAAGACCTTATTGAGTGCAAGATGGTCAACTATGTATCCCTCTCGGTGACGCGCATCGGCATTGCCGAGGAGGTTGATGTTGAGGAGGGGGAGTAGATTAGGGGTGGTATAATGTTTTGGGGGGTCAGTAGAATGGGAGGTGCATAAAAATGGCAATACCAGATTATCAGACAATAATGCTTCCTCTATTGAAATTTATAAAAGACGAAAAGGAACATTCGTT
>SOKR01000090.1 GCA_004375675.1 Dehalococcoidia bacterium | reverse complement strand
GAGCGCAGTCCTGATAAGACTGAGGTCTCTGGTTCGAGTCCAGAATGGCCCACCACCCAACTTCTCTAGGCCTCGTCCCTTACCGCCTATTCCCACCGCCCCACCGAGGATGCGAGTCCAGAATGGCCCACTTTCTATTTGCTTACCACGGTCGGGCTCTTGCCGGGGGTGATGAGTTCGGCGATTGCCGGCTCGTTGAGTTCGACGCCGATGCCGGGGCTGTGGGTGGGGTAGAGAAAGCCGTTTTCGTAGCGGGGGACATTCAGGGCAACATCGTTCTTGATGGGTTTGCTTACGGTCTCGTAAACATCGTGGATGTGCAAAGGGCCCAGGTTTTCGTGGACCATCTTGGTCAGCCACTCGTCGGCAACCAAAAGATGGGTGTAGGCGGCGGCTTCAAGCCCCGAACCCATCATACAGCCGCAGACGACGGGCAATCCCGCTGCTTTAGCAATAGCCACCCACTTTTGGGCTTTGAGCAGCCCGCCCGCCTTGGGTATCTTGAGGAAGAAGCCGTCGGCGGCGTTTTTGGCAATGATTTCCATTAAGTGTTTAAGCTCGATAGCCGCTTCGTCGGCGAAGACGGGGATACCGATTTTACCGCGCAGGCGGGCCATGCCGTCAATGTCCCACCAGGGGACGGGCTGTTCCACCATAGCTATATTGTATTTTTCCAGCTTGCGCAGGGTCATCAATGCCTGGTAGTAGTGCCAGCCGCCGTTGGCGTCGATAAAAATCTCGACTTCATCGCCGCCCAATTCTCTCAACGCTCGCACGTTCTCAATGTCCAACTCCTCGGTGCCGGCGCCCACCTTGAGCTTGAGGACGCGGAAACCCGCCTTGAGAGCCTGCTTCGCCATATCTAAAACTACTTTCGTCTCCGCTCCGGGGAGGACATAGCCCAGGGGGATTTTTTCCGTGGTCAGGCCGCCCAATAATTGATAGACGGGGACGCCCAAAGCCTTGCCCTTGATGTCGTGCAGGGCGTAATCAACTATTGACTTGGCCTGGTTGTTGTCGCGGGCGGCATAGTCCATCCGCGCCACGATTTTCTCAATGTTGAAGGGGTCTTCGCCGAGCAGAATCGAGGGGGCGAAGATATTATTGATGACGCTCATCATCGAGTCCTGGCTCTCGCCGCGATACCAGGCGGAGGTTCCGCCGGAATCGGCGATGCCGATAATGCCCTCGTCGGTATGCAATTTGAGGACGATGCCGGCCGAGCCCAGTTCTACTCCACCGCCCATGGGGAAGGGTTTGCTGAACTTCGAGGTGACCGGTATGCATTCGATTTTCGAGATACGCATTTGTCCCTCCTGCGAGACTTTCGGCTCTAATAATTAACCATAATATACTCCCATCTGCATTGACAGACAAGGGGGCTATGATAGAATAGCGATTAGGCTATGAATTAAAAGGAGGCTCTGATGACGCTGGAAGAGCTGGAGAAAAGGGTCAAAGTTTTAGAGGATATCGAAGCCATCAAGAAGCTGCATATCAACTATGTCTACCTTCTCTGCAATTTGCAGTGGGACGACATGGTGGAGTGCTTCGCTGAGGACGCCACCATGGAGCTACTCGACCAGGGGGTCTGCAAGGGCAAGAAAGAGATTAGCGGGGTATTCCACAACGTGCTGGCCAAGATGATAAAGCGCAACGACGGGCATTTCGTGGGGCAGCCCATAATCTCGGTCGAGGGCGATAAGGCGAAGGGGCACTGGATTCTGTACCTCTTCTTCGCCGAGCCTGAGGTTAGGTGGCTGCAGGGGCGGCAGGACTGCGAATACGTCCGGGTAAAGGGGGAGTGGAAGTTCAGCTCGGTCAAGTTCACCGCTCCCTGGCCCGGGGCTTAAAAGATAAACGAAAAAAGAGGAGGAGCCATGGACCTGAAACTGAAAGGCAAGGTGGCACTGGTTACGGGGACGGGCAGCCAGATAGGCTACGGCAAAGCCATTGCCCTGACGCTGGCTGAGGAAGGGTGCGACGTGATTTCGGCGGATATCGACCTGGAGGGGGCCAAGAAAACCGCCGCCGAAATCGAGAAGCTGGGGCGCAAATCTATGGCGGTCAAGGTGGATGTATCCGACCGCAGCAGTGTCGATAAGATGGTGGAAGCGGTGATAGCTAAATTCGGACGCATCGACATACTGATTAACAACGCGGGCACCAGCAGCGTGGTGCAGCCCTTTATGCAGATGACCAAGGCCGACTGGGACATAGACATCGGGGTCAACCTCTACGGGCAGATGAACGTGGCCCAGGCGGTTATCCCGCACATGGCGGCCAAGAAGTACGGGCGCATCGTCAACTGCTCGGGCGGGCAGGGGATACCCAATATCTCCATCTACGGGGCGGCTAAAGGGGGCATCGACCAGTTCACCCACGCCATCGCCCTGGAGGTGGCGCCCATGGGCATAGTCGTCAACGCCATACTGCCGGGGCTGGGGGAGACGGGGCTGGTGGGCACCGCCCCCAAGGAGATGCTTGAATCCATGAGACAAATGTCCGCCCTAAAACGTTTGTGTACTCCCCAGGATGTTGCCTGGGCCACCGCCTTTTTAGCCTCCGACGTTTGCAGCTATATGGTGGGGCAGGTCGTCAAGCTGCAAACCTTTTAATGCCGTAGACGTGCTAGTGCGATAGACGTGCTTTAACAAAGGAGGAAGACAAAATGGCAAACTACAGCCGACTTTTGGTGACCAAGCC
>SOKR01000156.1 GCA_004375675.1 Dehalococcoidia bacterium | reverse complement strand
CTGATACGCGCCGGCATAAAGTTCACCTCCCTCATTCCCGCCGAAGCCTCCGACCAGGTCAACGAAGCCCTCAAGGAAAAGGGCATTGACTTCGACGTCCGCAACCTCAAGCCCGAAGACCTGGAAGAGCTGCTGATGGCACTGCACGACCTTGAGGTGGACATTCAGAACGGCCAGGAAAAGGTGCATGTCTACGTGGAATAGAGCGGGTATATCCGTAAACTAAGGGCGGGACGAAAGTCCCGCCTTTGGCTTTCTTGCCAGCGGGGCCAAGCTCCGAAGGGGGATAAGGGGGGATGGTTAACGCTGACTATTTTGTAGTATACTTCGGGCAGACTTTAGATTGGGGGTAAAGACATGCGGCTCAAAGATAAAGTGGCTATCGTCACCGGCAGCGCCCGCGGCATGGGACGGGTTTTCGCCCTCCGTTTCGCTAAAGAAGGCGCTAAAGTGACCGTCTGTGACATCCTCGACTGTAAGCCCGTCGCCGACGAGATAAAGGCCGCCGGCGGGGAAGCGCTGGCGCTCAAGACCGATGTTACCAGCGAAAAAGACACCGCCGCGATGGCCAAAAAGACCGTGGAACGCTTTGGGCGGATAGACATCCTGGTCAACAACGCCGCCATCATCGGCGCTATCGAGACCAAGGACTTCGTCAAACCGGTGGAAGAGATAGTGTCGGCGGACTGGGACAAGATTCTGGCGGTGAATATTAAAGGCGTCTTCCTGTCCTCCAAGGCCGTTATCCCCTACATGAAAAAGCAAGGCGGGGGTAAAATCGTCAATATGGCTTCCACCGTTGCCTTCTCCGGTTTGCCCCACTTTATTCACTACAGCGCCTCCAAGGGTGGTGTCGTTACCATGACCCGTGGCCTGGCCACTGCGCTGGGCGAATTCAATATCAACGTAAATGCGGTGGCACCTGGTCTGGTCATGACCGAGGCGATGCAGGCGACCTATTCCCAGGAAATTTACCAGGAACTGGTGGCCACCAAACAGCTTATCCATAAAAGCGTGGAACCAGAAGACGTTGCCGCCGCGGTGCTCTTTATGGCCTCCGACGAAGCCGACAAGATAACCGGGCAAACGCTGGCCGTCAACGCCGGCGAATACCTCCACTAAAAAAGGGGGCTTTAATCTCCCTTTACCCCGATAAATATCATGAAAAAGGCTCGCTTGATAAAAATCATCGCCATCGTCGTCGCCGCTATCCTGGTGGTGTATGTCGGCCTCTCGATATACGGCGCCCGGGAAGCCATGGAAATCCCCCGCCTCCCCCTGGACGAAAACATCTCGCCGGCTGCCGTCGGCATTGCCTACGAGGAAGTCTCCTTTACCAGCCGCGATGATAACGTGGTGCTGCGGGGCTGGTATCTGCCCGCTGACGGCGATTACGCTATCATCATCGTTCACGGCGGCTTCCAGAACCGCCTCGACGATAACGTCGATACGCTGGGCCTGGCGCGCGACCTGGTGGCGAAGGGCTATAATCTCCTCCTCTTCGACCTGCGGGGTCGGGGCGAATCGGAGGGTGAAGGGCGGTCGTTGTCCAATATCGAGCGCGATATCGGCGGCGCCGTCGATTATATACTGGCTGAAGGCTACACCTCGGAGCGCATCTATATAATTGGCTTTTGCTCCGGAGCCGCCTCGGCCTGCATCTTCGCCAGCCAGAATAGCGTCGGCGCTCTGGTGCTGGACGGCTGTTTTGCCGACGTGCGCGATATGGTCTCCAACCAGGCGGTGCTGATGGGGATTCCCAGGTTTCTGGTGAACTTCTTAGCGCCGGGATTGCTGCTGATGACGGAAATCATCTATGACTACGAGCTGGTCAATGCGCAGGACATCATCGCCGACGTCGCCTGCCCCATATTCTTCATTTACGAAGAAAACGACGAGCTTGTTTCGCTAGAAGAGATGCAGCTGCTCTTCGACCTGGCCACCCACCCCGCTAACCAGTTCTGGGAGGTCGGCGACGCCGAGCACAGCCAGTCCTATAAGACCCACCCCGCCGAATATATCGAAAGGGTGGACGGCTTCCTTTCCGCCTTAGACTAAACCCCTCAGGCGCTCGGGTTCAGGGTGCGCCCCACGAACAGTATCGCCCCCGTCTCGATGTCACGGATTAAGAAGATAAACGGTCGGTCGATGGTAACCTCTACCGCTTCTGACGGCGGCATTGCTGTCGCGCCCACTATTACTGCGGTGGCCGCCGCCGCTTCGGTACCCTCTTCATCGACGGAGACAAAAGCCTTGTGCACCACATCGGATATGAAAAGCTCTTGATTACCCGCCATCCCCGAAAAGTCGGCCATTTCGGAGAGGGCGATGGGCATACCCAGCGCCGACAGGGTATCTTTCAGGCTGAAGCTGGAATCGAATTCGAATTTGGGCATGGTCAGGTCGACCTGCCTGTGCTCCAGGCTGCCGATAATCCCGTCCACCTGCGCGGCGTCCAGCGTCGCTTCGAATGTCTCGAACCGGCCGGAGGCGGGCAGCAGGATTACCATGGAGAGCTCGCCGCCGTCATAGGGCAATTCTACCGCCTGGTAGCCGTCGCCTTCGGCATAGCCGAAAGACTCCGTTTGCCTCATCATGGGCACCGTCACCTCGCCGCCGTCGAGTAGGTAAAAGGCTCCGTCCTCGGTCATATCTTCTTCGAAGGGGTATTCCCAGGCGGCGTTGAAGTAGATGGCGTTGGTCAGGACGAGGCGGGTCAGCGAATTGATGGCGCCCGCTGGAATCAGGTCCTTAATCCGCCCCTCCGTCTGGTCGCTGACCCAGTCGTTGATGGTGACGCGGGACTCTTCCGTCGCGCCGATAAAATCAAGGACTCTTAAGCCGGCGCCGTAGTTCACCGCCAGCAGGTCGAGAAACTCGGCCAGGAACTCGTAATCCCGCTGACCCCAGATGGCATTGACGATGTTCAGGCGGAAGCCCTCGCCGTCTCTACCTTCAGCGCCCTCGCCGCGGCTATCCAGTTCCAGGGCCAGCGCGTTGAAGGCCGGGTGCAGTTGGTTCTGAGGCAGGCTAAAGCGGAGGGCATCGGCCATCTGCTCTTCGGTTTCACCACGGGCGCCGCCGTAGGTCATGGCTAGAGCCAGCGAGATGCTATAGGGTGAGTAAAAAAGGTTCCCCTCTGCCCCCCGTAGCTCCTGGTAGAGGTCGAAGGCGAAAGCGCTGTTGCCCTCGACCAGCGTTGCCCCGTCGGAAGCGCTAACCTCCGGCGCCGTCTCTCGCGGCTCCTCCGACTGTAGCAAATCACCGCCCGCCGCCTGGGAACAGGCTCCCAGCCCCACCACCAGTGTCACCATCAGCACGCTTACTACGCCTAAAAGCACCTTGTTCATCTCACACCTCCGTCGGCTATTGGTGATAACCCGTTTATATTATATAACGAAAAACAGCGCTTTTAGTTAGCTGGCTAGCTCTTCGGTTCGGGTTTCATAGGAGGCCTGACGCCGGCTGCCCACGACTTGGTTTCCAGCGGCTTGCAGATAATCTCGGTGATGTGGAGCTCGTGGAGCTTGGTGGAAGTAGCCGCAATAGCCACCACGGCGGTGTCGGAACCGCGGCCGGTGCCGGCCACGGCGATTACCTTTTCCCCGACAGCGATACAGCCGCCGTCTGTCGCCATCAGGATTATCTCGACGCCGACCTTTATTCCCTGGCACAGGGTGCGAAGCAGGATAGCCATGACAGTGGGCGTTGTCGTACCGTAGAAGCCGTCGGTGTGGAACAACATGGTGCCGAAGTGGACGCGGTGCCCTTGCTGCTCCAGCTCGGAGACCAGCGCCGCGGGAAACCTCTGTCTTCCGATAAAGCCGTATTGGTGAGGCACGACCACCATCTTAATCCCGGTGCCGTCAAGACGCTCTGCGGCTAGGCGGGCGGTCTCTCCCGTCGTCGAGGCGAGGACGATTTTTTTTATGCCCCGGGCCTTGGCCCGCTCGGCTGCCAGGCGCAGCGTTTCCTCGGTATTCTCCAACCCCGCCGTCTCAAAATAGGTTATTTTCTCTTCCAAAGTTTTGTCTCCTCTCTTAATTATCGTTTCGTTAAAGCCCCGTCGGGTGATTGGTCGCCTTCAGCTTCCCTCACCGAACTCGGGACGGTACTTCACCGTGCCCCTTCTTCCTCCCAGGCCGCCTTCTTTGAGTTCCAGGACCATCCAGGTTTCATCAGGCGCTTCAAATTCGCAGTCGATGCCCCTCGCCTTGGCGGGAACAAAGCCGAAGCGAGGGTAGTAATCGGGATGCCCCAGCACCACTAATATGTCCTGCTCGAGACGGCGGCACTCTTCGAGTCCAGCTCTAACCAGCCTGGAGCCGATGCCCTGCCGCTGGCAGGCGGGGAGAATAGCCATTGGCCCCAGGGCGATAGCCTCGAAGCTCGCCCCCGCGGATTCCACCGCCACCGGGCTGAAGGCGATGTGCCCCACCACCTCGTTGTCTCTGGTGGCGACCAGCGATACCGTCAGCGCCCCCCGCTGGCGCAGCTTATCGACGATGGCGGCTTCTTCTATCTGCCCGAACGCCAGCTCATTGACGCGGCGAATAGAATCGACATCCCAGGGCGTTTCGGGGCGTATCTCTACCATAAAAAGCTCCCTCGTCCATTCATAATAACCCTTTTGTATTATATACTAAAAACACTGGATTTAGTTAGCTCTTTTATAAAACAAAAAAGCACCGCTCCTGGCGATGCCCCTAAAATTCTTTGGTAGCGGGGGCAGGATTCGAACCTGCGACCTTTGGGTTATGAGCCCAACGAGCTTCCACTGCTCCACCCCGCGTCGCTATGGTAATAGATTTAACGGACTACAAGTATAACGGCTGGTGGATAGCCTGTCAAGGCGTTTAGATTACCCCCACGCCCCGAAGAACCCGCTCACCTTCTCGCCGACCACTGCCTCGTAACCGCCCCAGAAGTGGTCGGCGCCGGCGATAACCCGGTACTGCTCGGGCATATCCCCGGCCAGCTTTAAGAACTGCTCCTGCGGTATGACGTCATCGTTCTCCCCGGCGATGACGAACTTGGGCCTGGCGTATCGCTTCAGCCCCTCCCAGCCCCCCTCCGAAAGCGCCGGCGAGACCAGCGCCAGCCTCTTTACCCGCTCGTCTTTAACAGCCACGGGCAGGGCGACCCCGCCCCCGAAGGAATAGCCCGCCAGCCCGATTCTCTCCTTATCGATACCCTCTCTGGCTATTGCGAAGTCCAGCGCCGCTTTAACGTCCTCCTGCTCGGCGATGCCCTCCCCGAACTCGCCTTGGCTCTTACCCACCCCCCGAAAGTTAAAGCGCAGGGCGGCGATTGCCCTTTCCGCCAGCGCCTGGCAGATGCCGAAGACGACATTGCTCGACATAGTCCCCCCGTAGAGGGGGTGGGGGTGGCAGACGACCACCGCCGGCCAGGGAGCTTTAGCTTCGGGGAAATGCCAGACCGCCTCCAGGGAAATATCATTACAGGGGATGGTGATGTGCTCTCGTCTCAAGTCTTCTTCTTTCGGCCCGGTTTTTTCGGCTTCGCCGGCTTAACGCTCTCCCACCAGGCTTTGAGCCGTTCGGCGACCTGCTTCTCGTAGCCCTGGTCGCTGGGCTGGTAGAAACGCTTATCTTTAAGGGAATCGGGCAGGTTCTGCTGCCCGGCGAAGTGCCCGGGAAAGTCGTGGTCATACTTGTAGCCGTCCCCGTATCCCATCCCCTTCATCAGCGGCGTCACCGGGTTGCGCAGGTGCTTGGGCACCTCCGCGTCGGGCCCCTCTTTGATCTCTTCCTGCACCTTGGAGTAGGCTGTGTAAAGCGAGTTGCTCTTGGGGGCGGTAGCCAGGTAGACCACCGCCTCGGCTATGGCCAGGTTGCCTTCGGGCATGCCGATAAAGTGCACGGCCTGCTGGGCGGCCATAGCCACCACCAGCGCCTGCGGGTCGGCGATGCCGATATCCTCCGAGGCGAAGCGCACCAGCCGCCTTACGATATAAAAGGGGCTTTCCCCCGCCTCCAGCATCCTCCCCGCCCAGTAGAGCGCCGCGTCGGGGTCGGAGCCCCGCAGCGACTTGTGCAGCGCCGAGATAAGGTCGTAGTGCCGTTCCCCCGCCTTGTCGTAGGGCAGGTAGCGTTGCTGGACGGCGTCCTCGATGGTCTTCAGCGAGATGCGTCGCCTGCCCTCTCTGTCAGGCGGGGTGGTGATGGTGGCTATCTCCAGTGCGTTGAGGGCGACCCGCGCGTCTTTATTGGAGACCAGAATCAGGCGGAGCAGGGCGTCCTCGTCCAGCTCCACGTTCATCTTGCCCAGCCCGTTGAGCTCGTCCTTGATGGCCCTCATGATGATAATCTGGAGCTCGTCCTCGGCTAAGGGGTTGAGGGTGAGCACCTGGCAGCGCGAGAGCAGGGGAGAGATGACCTCGAAGGACGGGTTTTCCGTGGTGGCGCCGATGAGGGTGATGGTGCCGTCCTCGACGAAGGGCAGCACGGTGTCCTGCTGGCCTTTATTAAAGCGGTGTATCTCGTCGATAAAGAGTATAGTCTTCTTCTTATAGAGCTTGCGCCGTTCCTTGGCTTCCTCGATTATTCTTCTCAGGTCGGCGACGCCGGCGCTGACGGCGCTTACCGGGCTGAAGTGCGCCTCGGTGGTGTTGGCGATGATAAAGGCGAGCGTCGTCTTACCGCTGCCGGTGGGCCCCCAGAGAATCAGGGAGGGCACCTGCCCCGCCTCGATGGCTTTTCTCAGGACATGCCCCTCCCCCATCAGGTGTTCCTGCCCGACGAACTGGTGCAACGCCGCGGGCCTCATCCGGGCCGCCAGCGGCGCGCCCTCTCCCTTTTCCTGCTGCAGGCTGTAATCGAATAGGTCCATAATGGATTTTTCCTACGCTTAGAATAACCTTGTGGTTCTGTCCACTTGTGCTATTCTACCTTGCGCTAGCAGTGCTTCCTTTGTATAAAGCTCTCTGTTACTTGCATTAAATTCGTGTTTAACTTGTACTAGCAGTTTATCCAAAGTATAAATCTGCCATGAGATGGGTATAAACGCTTCTTTGCCCTTTCTCTCTGCCTTGTTGATTTCAAAACTCATCAAGAAGTGAAAGGCATCTGTGGTGATTTTAGGGTCCTCTGATGGGGAAAGATAAAAGGTTCGGAAAGTCTGGTTTTTGGTTAAGGTGCTATAAGTTTTACAGTCTAGATAAATTACTCTGCTATTTTCATCTTCTATTTGTATATCTGGATAGCCTGCCGCTTTTCTCTTTCCACTCTTAGAAATAGGCTTGTCTGCTTTTAGTCCAACCTGTCTAAGGGCTGTGATAACAAAAGGCTCAATATGATTACCAGCCTCATTCGGTCTTGCGGTAAAGATGCCGACCTTATAAGCTTCTTGCCCCCCGAGCTGAGCGGCGTCGCTTAGTTGCTTGACTGCTCTCTTGTTTTGTTCAGAGGAAACGTCAAAAGCCAAAACCTGAAAACCAGTAAGTGCTTTAATTGCTACCGGAAATGGTACTCCTTTTAGAGGTTCTAAGAATCTACCAATAGTCTGTTCAAGCTGCTTTATATATTCCTCTTGTTCGGTCATAGTTTTGTCTCCAGAAACCTTGTGAGAATCATATTCTTCTCTTAACTGATTCAGCACTTCTTTTTAGTGGAGTGATCATGCTGCGAAATCGAGTCTGCCTCGCGATACCCTCTAGATTAGCCAGTTCTTGTGTAACTCGGCTAATTAACTGGATGGCTGCTTCTCTTATATCATCTTCGCCACATGGGATAAATACTCCGCCTTGTGACCCAGGATAAACTAAGGTTGCAATTATTCCCTCCTGTTTAAGCCTAACTAAAACCTGATTCTGGAACTCCTCTCTCGACATATTAATGTTGTGTTGTCCTAGGTGTTGAGTTATATGACGTATACTAGTTCTCTTATTTATTCCGCAATGCCCGTTCTTTAATAGAAATTCTATAGTGATAACGTGAGCACGATGTGTTGTATTTGTCCTATAGTTACTAATAAACCGATTTGCTTCTTGGACCCAAGGACTATTTGCGCAGTTATGGCAGTTACCTCCATTCATTTTAGCCCCCCTTCCTAAATATTAGTATGTTCTCCTTTCGCATGATGTTGTAGAGCCCAAAGATAATCTTATCTACATTTTTGACTAGCTTAAAGCCGATCTTTTCTGCGTAGTCTATGGTGAATTCAACAGTCTTTAATTCTTGCCCCAGATATGTTGCATTTCCAATAACTATAACGGCATATTTTTCAGGTTTGAGCACCCTGAACATTTCTTGTAAGCTAATTCTCATGTCTTCGTTATATAAATCCACCCTTGTTTGCCCCTTCCCTCTTACCCCGATAAATTCCTCTCTAATTTCTGAGATGTTGTGGCCTAGTTCCGTTAAAGCGTGGGCATCGTTTGAGACATAATCTAGAGCGATAGAGTAAGGGGGTGAGGTAACTATTCCATCAATGCTTTCATTCGCTAAAGGTAAGGCTCTTGAGTCCCCGGTTTTCATGTCTACCGACCCTAATCTTAATTTGAGGCTATTACTTACCTCTTTATAATCGCTGACCGAAGAAATCATTAGTTCTAAGTTCTTTAAAAATGCCCTTGAAAAGTCTCGTTTCCTTCTGGCGTAATCGCTTATAGCAACAAGCTTTACCATCTTGTAGAAGTTCCTTGTCCTCTCCTCAGGCATATGGTTAATCAAATCATCAAGAGTTTCTCCCCTTAGACTAAACAAAGGTCTTAACGTGTCTGTTATTTCCTCTTTTACTCCCATAATTTGTGGTAACATATCCAAAGATTCCGTTTTGACCTTGCTCTGAAGTACGCAAAGTGGAGACACGTCAATGCCAATGCAGTTTATGCCCAATAGTTGGGCTTCTACTGCTGTTGTGCCGCTTCCGATAAATGGGTCAAGAACAGTGTCACCTTGCTCTAACCCGATGATATTTAAAAGTGCTCTAATCATTTGGGGATGGAATTTACCTTTGTACGGGTATATCCAATGGGTAAGGTATTGGTTTACTGACCTTGTTCTATTATTCTGTATGATTTGGAAATAGTCCGTGTATTTACCTTTAACGAACTTGAAATATGCCAATCTTCTTCTAAGGATTTCCTCGTCCTCTATTTCTAAAAGCTTAAATTCTCTAAGCCCATTGGTTAATTCAAACCTTGCTCCAAGAGTTTGGAGCTCAAGCTGAGCTAGTGCTAATTCGTAAATGAACTGGGCGTTATCTAGGAGTCTTAGTTCCCTGTCTTCGGGCAAATCCTTCGTGTCATACGCCCAAGAAGTATCTAATCTCTCGGCTCTTTGAATCATTCTCTCTCCCTTAAAGTTTTGTACTTTTTCTATCATTCTACTACTTAATTACGTCTCCTTACACCCCCCAATTATATACTCACCCCACAATAATATCATCCAGCTTACGCTTCGGCACATGGTGCACCTCGTCCTTATCCCGCCAGTACTTAATATCGCCGTCGGGCCCGACCGTCTCCAGCGTCACCTTTTCCCTGGGCTTGCCCAGCGCCAGCACGAGCAAAATCTCATAGTGCTCCGGAATCTCGAGGAGCTTAGCCAGCTTGGTCCTCTGCACGGCGGCGAGGATGCATCCCCCCAGCCCCTTCTCGGTAGCACCGAGCATGATACTCTGCGCGGCGACGCCGTGGTCGCAGAGAAAAGCGGGGCTTATCCGGGTATCCCCCAGCACGATGATATAGGCCGCTGGCCTCTCTCCCTCGGCGGGCCCCCGCCAGTCCTTGATGTAGCCCGCCCACCTCAGGCAGGGGAAGA
>SOKR01000129.1 GCA_004375675.1 Dehalococcoidia bacterium | reverse complement strand
TTTTATCGGTGGCGGAGGGGGAGGGATTCGAACCCTCGACCCCAGTTTCCCAGGGTAAGCGCTTAGCAGGCGCCCGCACTAGGCCACTATGCGACCCCTCCGGCGCAAAAAGAAGCTGACTCTTTTACGATTTTACTATATCATAACCCC
The DNA here is from genome assembly GCA_004375675.1 of Dehalococcoidia bacterium. Classification (GTDB taxonomy): domain Bacteria; phylum Chloroflexota; class Dehalococcoidia; order Dehalococcoidales; family BS750m-G39; genus E44-bin88. Next base: position 2,590 of record SOKR01000129.1, on the reverse strand, counting down.
CCGCTTGGCTCAATTTCCGCTTGATTTCGGGCATAGCTTCCCGGGCGGCTATCTCACCCTGCTCGATGAACTCCTGGGCGCGGTGAAAGTCGGCGGGGCTGATATGGGCTGTTTTGGGGTGAATGGCGATATCGGCACCCTTGACGGAGGCTTTGGCGATGATATAAGTACTGATGTATAGGGACTGCAGTAAAACATTAAAGATATTAGGCTCTTTCCGGCCTTTCTTCTCCCCCTTCTTTGCCTGGCGGGCTTTATCGCCTATGTCGGGTATTACGTTTACGGCAATGATGAAGTCGGCCCCCATATCTTTAAGCACGCTCACCGGCACCGGGTTCACCAGCCCCCCGTCTACCAGGTAGCGGTCCTGCCACTTGGCCACGGTGAAAATCCCCGGTATGGAAATGGTGGCTCTCACCCCCTCCAGCACCGACCCTTGGTCAATCACCACCTCCTCGCCGGTGATGATATCGGTAGCCACCAGCGACAGCGGTATGGGCAGGTCGTCAAATTCAATATCACTGCCCATCATCTTTTGCAGCAGGTTGATGACCGCCTTGCCCCCGAAAAGCCCCGACTTGGGCAAGGCCAGGTCGGCCAGCGAGAGCATCTTCACCAGATTTATCTTTAGGGCCATCTCCCTCATCACGCTGCAGTCCTGTCCCCGGGCGCAAAAGGCGCCAACCATCCCCCCCATGCTGGTGCCGGCAATCATGTCGATGGGAATCCTCTCCCGCTGCAGGACCTCCAGCACCCCGATATGGGCCAGTCCCCACGCCGCCCCGCCCCCCAGCGCCAGTCCCACCTTTGTCTTTTTCATAGAGCTATTCTACCATAAAAGCGGGTTATTGAGCCCTTGACCGCACTGTGCTAATATGGGCTTACAGCCGTGGAGATAAACATTCTGGTCGATGAGGGTGTAGAGGCAGACCTTGAGCCGTCCTGGCTTGATGCTGTAGCCCGCCAGGTGCTGACGGCGGAAGATGTCGGCGCCAGGACCGAGATGGGCCTGGTCATCTCTACGGACGAGAGAGTGCAACAGCTCAACCGCGACTATCGGGGCCGGGACGAGCCCACCGATGTCCTCGCCTTCTCCGCGAGGGAGGAAGCCGACGGCCTGCCCCCCTTTATCCCGCCCCCCGACGGCGTTCTCCACCTGGGCGAGGTGATTATATCTTATCCCCAGGCGCTAATGCAGGCTGAGGAGCACGGCCACCCGCTCAAAAAAGAGCTGGCCATCCTGCTCATCCACGGCCTGCTCCACCTGCTGGGTTACGACCACGAAAAGACTGATGCCGAGCGCAAGATGCAAGCCAGGGAAAAAGAACTTCTCGGCCTTATCGAAGGAGGCAGCCAATGAGGGTACTGGGCATGTCGGGCAGCCCCCGCCGCGGCGGCAACACCGACCTCCTGCTGGCCCAGGTTATGAAGGGCGCTAAAAGCAAAGGCGCTGAGGTCAAGACCATCGTCCTTAACGACCTCGAGATTACCCCCTGCCAGCACTGTGACGCCTGTTTCGAGGCGGGCGTCTGCCGCATCAAGGATGATATGCAGATGGTCTATAAAGAGCTGGAGAAGGCAGACCGGATCGTGCTGGCTTCCCCGATACACTTCCTGGGGCTGACCGCCCAGGCCAAGGCGATGGTTGACCGTGGCCAGGCGCTCTGGGCGCGAAAATACGTACTGGAAAAACCCCCGCTGGGCGATACACGAGAGCGAAAAGGTCTATTTATCGCCGTGGGCGGCATGAAGCTGGCTCACCTCTTCGAGCCCTCGCTGGCGACGGTCAGGGCGTTCTTTAAGGTCATTGATGTCGAATACGCCGGCGAGCTGCTCTTCCCCGGCATCGACGAAAAAGGCGCCATCAAAAAGCACCCCACCGCCCTCAAAGAGGCTTTCGCTGCCGGTCAGAAGCTGGTTACAGGAGGATAAGTATGGATACCATTACCGCCGTCAACAAAAGAAAGAGCACGCGGGCTTTTAAGCCCGACCCCGTGCCCCAATCAATCTTAAGAGAGATAATGAAGCTGGCGCTGCGGGCGCCTTCCTGGGCGAACACACAGCCCTGGGAATTCGTCGTCGTCGCCGGCAGCAAGCTGGAGGAGATAAAAAAGCGCCTCGTCGAAAGGACGGAAGCGCCGCCCGCCTTCGACATCGTCCGCCCCTGGGGCTTCCCCGAACCCTATGGCGGCCGTATCGGCCGGCTGATGGGCACGGAACAGAAAATCAAGGGCATACAGCGGGAAGACCGGGAGGGGAGGGGCTGGTGGCGGTTGCAGGGCTTAAAAAACTACGGCGCTCCCTGCGTCATCTATATCTGCATCGACCGCGCCTTTTACTTTCAGGACGAGGTCACCAACGCCTGGCTGCTCTTCGATTGCGGTCTGGTCGCCGAGAACATCATGCTCCTGGCTACCGACTACGGACTGGGCACGGTGGCTCAGGCGCAGGCGGTCCAATACCCCGATATTTTGCGGAAGACGCTGGGTATTCCCGACTCAAAGCTCATCGTGCTCGGCATCGCCATCGGCTATCCCGATGAGGAAGACCCCATAAATCAATTCCGCTCGGAGAGGGAATCTTTGGATAG
>SOKR01000021.1 GCA_004375675.1 Dehalococcoidia bacterium | reverse complement strand
ATGGCCGAGGTCATCAGTTCGGGAACGATTTCTTTCATCTCCTTGCCCTCGGCTGCGGGCACCTCGAAGATAAGCTCGTCGTGCACCTGCAGGAGCATCTTGCTTTCAAGTTTGCGTTTGGCTATCTCCCGCTCCAGGTTAATCATGGCCACCTTGATGATGTCGGCCGAGGTGCCCTGCACCGGCATGTTGATGGCCATCCTCTCGGCGGCTTCCCGCACCTGGCGGTTCTGGGCGTTGATTTCGGGGATAGCCCGCCTCCGCCCCAATATGGTCTGGACGTAGCCCGTCTTCCGGGCTTCTTCCTTGGTTGTTTCCAGGTAGCTCTTTACCCCCGGGTACTTCTCGAAGTAGGCGGCAATGAACTGGGCGGCTTCTTCCCTGGATAAGCCCGTCGCCTGCTCCAGCCCGTATTCGCTCATGCCGTAGATAACGCCGAAGTTCACTGTTTTAGCCACCCGCCGCATCTCCGCGGTAACCTTTGACGGATCCACCCCGAAGACCTGGGCGGCGGTGGTGCTATGAATATCCTCGTCGTGGCGGAAGGCGCTGGTCAGGCTCTTGTCCTGGGAAAGATGGGCCAGGGCGCGCAGGTCAATCTGCGAATAGTCGGCGGAAAGCAACTGCGACCCCTTCGGCGCGATAAAGGCTCGCCTCACCTCTTTGCCCAGCTCCCCCCGGACGGGTATATTCTGCAAATTCGGCTCGCTGGAAGAGAGCCTCCCCGTGGTCGTCCGCGTCTGGTTGAAGCTGGTGTGCAGCCGCCCCGTCTTCTTGTTGATTAAGTTGGGCAGGGCGTCGATATAGGTCGACTTTATCTTGCTCAACTGGCGGTAGTCCAGTATTAACTCTACTATGGGGTGAACGCCGAGCAGCTCCTCCAGCACGGCGGCGCCAGTGGAATAGCCCCCCTTGGTCTTGCGGGCGGGCGTCAGCCCCAATTCCTCGAAGAGGACCTGGCTCAACTGCTGCGGCGAATTGATGTTGAACTGGTGCCCGACATTCTCGTATATCTCCTTCTCCACCCTGTTTAGCTGCTCGCCCAGCCGCAGCGACATCTCCCCCAGCAGCCCGCTGTCCAGGGCGACCCCGTTCCTCTCCATGTGCAGCAACACCGGCACCAGGGGCAGCTCGACCTCGGCAAACAATTTCCAGAGCCCCTGTTGGTGAAGCTCTGGCTCAAATATTTCCGCCAGCCTCAGGGTCATGTCGGCGTCGGCGCAGGCGTAGTCGGCGGTGCGGGCGATTTCCACCTGGGACATAGGAATCTGCTTCTTGCCCGCCCCGATAAGCTCAGCAATAGGCGTCATCTCGACGGCCAGCCGCCCGAAGGCGAGGGCTTTTAAGCCCATCGACTTCTCCCCCAGAAGATAGGCGGCAACCATGGAATCAAAGCTCAGGTTGTTTACCGTTACGCCGTATTCGGCCAGCACCGCCATGTCGTACTTGCCGTTGTGCGCCAGCTTGCTTAAGTCTTTATCCTCCAAAATCGGCTTGAGCTTGGCGATAACCTCTTCTAAAGGCAGCTGCGTTATCGTATCCAGCCCGATGTGTCCTACCGGGATATAATATGACTCCCCCGCCGCCGCCGACAGCGATACCCCCACCAGAGAAGCCGACATCGGGTCGAGGCCCGTGGTCTCGGTGTCGAAGGCAAAGGTTTTAGCCGCCGTCAGGCGCTTTATCAGCTTATCCAGGTCGGCGGCGCTGTTGACGATTTTATAGTCCCCCTGCGGCGGCTCGGTGGCCACGCTGACCGCCCCGCCCTCCGTCTGGGGCAATTTGGGCAGCAGGCTGGCGAACTCCAGCTCGCGGAGAAGCTCGATCACTTTATTGCGGTCGTATTGGCTCACCCGGCAGTCGTCGAGCTTCAACTCGACCGGCATTTGGGTAACGATAGTGGCTAATTCTTTGCTCTGGCGGGCGACGGCTTCGTTCTCTTTGAGCAAAGCCTGTAGTTTAGCCGGCTCCACCTTATCTATGTGCTCGTAGATTCCCTCGATAGAGCCGAACTGCCCGATGAGCTTGACCGCCGTCTTGGCGCCGATTCCCGAAACGCCGGGTATATTATCCGAGGGGTCGCCCACCAGCCCCTTGAGGTCGGCAATCTGCTCCGGGGTCACGCCGTATTTCTCTTTTACCGCCGCCTCGTCGAAGAGCATGGTGTCGCTGAAAGCCCGCCTCGGCTTGGGGTAGAGCACCTTCACCTTGGGCGAGACCAGCTGCATGGCGTCGGCGTCGCCGGTAACGATGATGGTCTCGACGTCCTTGTCACTGGCCTGGTGGCTCAATGTGCCCAGCAGGTCGTCGGCTTCATAGCTCTCAAGCTCAAATATCGGGATGTTAAAGGCCTCCACCAGCTCCCTCACCCGCCCCAGTTGCCCCACCAGTTCCTCCGGGGTGGGGGGGCGGTGCGCCTTGTACTGGTCGAAAAGCTTGTGGCGGAAGGTAGGCCCCTTCATGTCGAAGGCGATGGCGTAGTGGCTGGGCTTCAGCTCGTTGACTACCTTGAGCAGCATCTGGGCGAAGCCGTAAACAGCCCCGACCATCTCGCCGCTCTTGCGTAACGTTAGCGGGGGCAGGGCGTGAAAGGCGCGGTGGAGCAAGGCATTGCCGTCGAACAGCACCAGCAGCGGCTTTTCCATAGCCTAATTATAACAGAGGGTGAGGGAAAAAGCTGGCTCTTATGACTCCTCTATCTTCTCCACCTCGATGGTGCACTTGGTCACCAGGGCGGCGAAAGCTCCCAGCGCCGCCAGCAGGGGCGCCACCAGAATAGTTACTGCCGCCGCCGGCGCCCCCACCGATAGCGGAATCTCGAGCACCGTCTTTCCCTCGTGAATAATGCGCACTCTCCTGATGTTGCCCTCGTGGATGAGCTCCTTGACCTTCTCGACTACTTTGTCCCCGTCGATAGTGAATTTTTCCGTTTTGGCCATAGTTCTGACCTCCTGAGGGCATATTAGGCGGTCATATTTAAGGTGTCAAGCCTCCCCACCCCACGTCTTTCTTCCCACCCAATACCCACCCTATAGGGGTGGTGCCCCCTTTATACCCCCCTGTGGGGGTAACGCTTCCCCACCCCATTGTAGGGGGTGTTTAAGAGGGGGCAAATTCGGGGTCCCCGCAAAAATGGAATTTTTGTGGGGTGAAAAGCCCCCTCTTTACCATAAAAGGGTGGCGGGTGGGAAAAGATAAAATCGGTGTGGGGCGGAAGATGCTTTCAGGGGCGAAGCCCCCATTTCGTGCCGACAATCTATATTGAATATTTCCTGTTTCGTGCTATACTTTAGGTCATGAAGGGCAAAGACCTGCTATCCATAACTGACCTTGAGGCTGAAGACATCCGCCTGCTGATAGCGGACGCCATCAGCCTCAAGGCTCAGGGCTGGCTCGACATGCTCAGCGGCAAGTCGCTGGCGATAATGTTCGAAAAGCCCTCGCTCAGGACGCGGGTCAGCTTCGAGTTGGCCATGCGCCAGCTGGGCGGGGAGGCGATTTACCTCTCTCCGGCTGAGGTTGGGCTGGGGGGCAGGGAATCGGTGCCCGATGTGGCGAAAGTGCTCAGCCGCTATGTGGATGCCGTCGCCGCCCGCACCTTTTCTCACCGGACACTGGAGGTGCTGGCTGAATACTCGGCGGTGCCGGTGATAAACGCCCTCTCCGACTGGGAACACCCCTGCCAGGCTCTGGCCGACCTGCTCACCATCACCGAGAAAAAGGGCGAACTACAGGGCCTGACGCTGGCTTTTGTCGGCGACGGCAACAACGTGGCGCGCAGCCTGATGCTGGCGGCTTCGCTCACCGGGATGAACTTCCGGATTGCCTCTCCCGCCGACTATACTATCGACGAAGGGACATTGACCCTGGCTCGGAGCAACGCCGCCGACGGCATACTGTGCACCGACGAACCGCGGCTGGCGGTGGAAGGGGCTGATATCGTCTATACCGATGTCTGGGCCAGCATGGGACAGGAGGACGAGGCTAAAAAAAGGAGCAAGGCGTTCGCCGGATACCAGGTGGATGCCGCCTTATTCTCTTTAGCTAAACCAGACGCCATATTCATGCACGACCTGCCCGCTCACCGCGGCGAGGAAGTAACCGACGAGGTTATCGACGGCGCGCGCTCGGTGGTCTTTGAGCAGGCGGAAAACCGGTTGCACGCCCAGAAAGCGCTGCTGGCGGCGATATTAGGCGGTCTGGAGATTCCGCTGGCGGGCTATTATCGTTAGGGGGCTAAAAAGGGGGCAGCTATGTACGTACTATCGACAATAATAAGATGGGGCTGGTGCCCGACTCTCATTACCGCCCTGGCCATTATCGGCCGTCACTACGAATGGCCGCTCTGGCTCCTGGCGGCGGTACTGGTGGCAATCCTTATTATCGGCTTAGTCGTGGCTATCAGCACGGCCCGGGAAAGGGCGGTGGAACGCGCCTCAATGCGGCTCAAACAGCTGGTGGGGTACTTTAACCGCCGCTTCACCGGCGATTCCTCGCTGTCTATATTCGCTATTATCCGCAGCCTGCTCACCAGCGATAACGCCCGGGTCTGGGGCTGGGCGCGGGAAACCGAGGTGGCGCAGCGCATCTTCAATACCTGGTGCGACAGCTTCACCGACCGGGTGGAAAGCGATATCAGGACGCGGCGCTTTATCCTCTACCTGCGCACCTACCAGAGCGAGCTCTGGCTGATAAACAGCCATTACTACGAATTCATGGAGCAGTTTTGCGAGGTGGCGCAGAGCATGGAACTGCCTTCGGAGCTTATCGACCAGTACAACCGGCTGGTGGAAGAATATAACGCCTTCATTCAACAATTCCGGGATAATATCGCTGAGCTGAGGCGGGTGGCTAGAACCGAGATCGAGCCCCCCAGCGTCAAGTTTGCTAAAGCAATTCCCGGGACGAAGCCCACCCCACAACCCACCGAATAGCTCGTAGTACCCCCTCAAAGAGAGTCAGATATGAAAGCGAAAATCTCTTGTTTCCTAGCCATTGTCCTGATGTTGCCCATCACCCTGGCGGCGTGCGGCGGGGTGCCCATCTGTGATTCGGAAGGAGTGGAGCCGCCCACCCGGGCGGAAAACGAGGCGCTCTGGGAGGAGAGGGGAATCTGGTACGCCACCACCCTGGAGGAGGCGTCGGAGGTGGCAGGCTTTGCCGTGGTTAGCCCCAGGTTCATCCCCGAAGACTTCTGTCGCGGCCCGTACATCGATGTGAGCGACCACTGCGCCGGGCTTCCCGAGAGTATCGATTGCGGCCTCCCCATACAGGTTACCCAGTTTTGGGGGTGGCTTGAGGATGAAGCCCTCGAACCCGGCCAGCTCGCCTTTTTAATGCTCGTCCAGTCGTCAGGCAATATCGGGACGGGGAACGTGCCCACCGAGGTCGGCGGCTATCCTGCCACGATAGATTATGTGGGGAGTGAGTCCGACCCTCCCCTTTTAGTGATATTGAAGTGGGAAATTGACGGTATGCATTTCTCACTGACCGGGACGATTACCGGCCCCATCACCGAAGAAGTAATATACGAAATAGCCGCCTCGGTGGAGGTCGACAGAAGACTATGAGCAAACCGATTGTAGCCATCGTCGGCCGGCAGAACGTGGGCAAGTCCACGCTCCTAAACCGCCTGGCGGGCAAAAGAATAGCCATCGTGGCCGATATGCCCGGCACCACCCGCGACCGTGTCTTCGCCGATGTCTCCTGGCAGGATACCAGCTTCACCCTGGTCGATACCGGAGGACTGGAGGTACAACCCAGCTCCGCCATCTCTTTAGGCGTCAAGGAGCAGGTGCAGGCCGCCATCGCCGAAGCCGACGTTATTATCTTCCTCGTTGATAGCGAGGCGGGTATATTGCCCTCCGACCTGGAGATTGCTCAGATGCTGCGCCGCTCCAGCAAGCCCATAATACTGGCGGCAAATAAATCGGATAACCCCAAGCGGGAAAGCGAGGCCGTCGAGTTCTACGAGATGGGCCTGGGCGAGCCGCTGGCTATTTCCGCCTATCACGGGCGGGGCACCGTCGAGCTCTTGGACAGGGTCGGCGCCCTCCTCCCCACCCCCCAGGAGCCTGAAGCGGGCGCTGAGATTATGAAGCTGGCTATCGTGGGACGGCCTAACGTGGGCAAATCGACGCTGCTCAACAGCCTGCTCGGCGAAGAGCGGGCTATCGTCGATAAAACGCCCGGAACCACCCACGATGCCATCAATACCCTACTTGACTTTGGTGGTCAAAATGTGATAGTTATTGATACCGCTGGAATTCGGCGACGGGGTCGGTGGGGCAGGGGAGTAGAACGTTACAGCGTAATCAGGGCCCTAAGGGCTATTGAGGAAGCCGATGTAGCGCTACTCGTCCTTGACGCCACCGAGTTACTGACCTCTCAGGACGAGCATATTGCTGGTTATATTCAGCAGGCGGTTAAGGGGGTTGTACTAGTCGTCAATAAGTGGGACCTGGCGGTAAACCAAGATATGGTTGAAAGTAATCGGTATATAAGAAAAAAGCTCAAGTTCATGAGCTATGCGCCCGTGGTCTACACCTCGGCTAAATTAGGCCAGGGTGTGGATAGGGTTATGCCTGAGGCGTTTGAGGTCTATCAGGAGAGGCAGAAACGAATAGCCACCACCGAGGTCAACAGCGTGGTGCAGCGGGCGGTGGCGGCGCATAACCTGCCCCGAAAGGGCAAAAAGCAGCTCAAGATTCTCTACGCCACCCAAGCTGAAGTCAATCCCCCCACTTTCGTCTTCTTTGTCAACGACCCCGGGCTCATTCACTTCTCCTACCGGCACTACCTGGAAAACAAGCTGCGCCAGTCCTTCGGCTTCGACGGCACGCCCTTACGCTTCGTCTTCAAGACCCGAGGTGAGCAATGACAATTATAATCGTCAAGCTCGTATCGGTAGTGGTCATCGGTTACCTGCTGGGCTCCATTCCCGTCGGCTACCTCTTGAGCCGGCGGCATGCCAAGGTGGATGTCAGGGCTCACGGCAGCGGCAAGACGGGGGCAGCCAACGTCTTCCGCACGGCGGGCCGCAAGTGGGGGCTGCTGGTGGCTGCCCTGGATATAAGCAAGGGAGCGCTGGCGGTGGTTATTGCCGGCTTAATCGTCGGCAGCGAATACCTCCTCGTCGGCGACTCCGGGCTCTGGTGGTTGCTAGCCAGCGCCCAGGTCCTGGCGGCGCTGGCGGCAGTAGCCGGCCACATCTGGTCACCGTTCCTTAAATTCAAGGGAGGCCGGGGCGTGGCCACATTCTTCGGCGGCTTGGTCGCCCTCTGTCCGGTGGCGGCTTTGTTCGGCGGCGAGATTTTGATTATCGGCACCGGCTTGACCCGCTTCGTCTCGCTGGGCTCCATTGCCGGGGCGGTGGGCAGCTACGCCATATTAGTCCCGCTGACCATTCTCAACAACTTCCCCGTAGAATATCTTTTATACTCCCTGGTGGGCGTGGTGATAATTTTTGTCATGCACCGCGATAATATCCGTCGCTTGTTATCGGGCAAAGAGCGCAAGTTCGGCGAGAAGGCGGGGGAAGTGAATTTGCCTCCCCCCCGCGTCACCAAGGGGGCAAAATAGGACATGGCCGGGGTTGCCATAATAGGTACCACCACCTGGGGGGTGACCCTGGGGGTGGTACTGGCGCGTAACGGGATAGACGTCAGGCTCTGGGCGCGTACCGAGCAGGAATGCCTCCAGCTACAAAACGGCCAGCATCACGCCGACGCCATCTCCGCTATCACCCTTCCCCCCAAGCTCTCGATTATGGCCTCGATGCCCGAAGTCCTGGACGAAGCCGACGCCGTCATTATGGCCGTCCCCTCCCAGAGGATGCGCGACAACATCAAAGCCGTCTCCGGCTACCTCAAGGGCTCGATGCTGGTGGTGAGCGCGGCTAAGGGCCTAGAGATTGACAGCAACAAGCGGATGTCCCAGGTCATCGCCGACGAGATAAGCCCCAGCTTCTGGCCCAATATCTGCGTTCACTCCGGCCCCAATCTTTCCGCCGAGATTCTTCAGGGCTTACCCGCGGTGGCGGTGGTGGCGGCTTGGAACGAGCTTATCGCCAGGAAGGTGCAAAAACTGCTCAACACCCCCAGCATCTGTCTCTACACCAACAGCGATGTCATCGGCGTCGAGCTGGGCGGTGCCCTCAAGAACATCATTGCTTTAGGCGCGGGCATCGCCGACGGGCTGAGTTTCGGCGACAACGCCAAGGCGGCGCTGATTACCCGCGGGCTTACCGAGATAACGGCGCTGGGCCTTACCCTGGGCGCCAATCCCCTCACCTTTTCCGGACTGACCGGGCTGGGTGACCTCATCGCCACCTGCTCCAGCCCCTTGAGCCGCAACCACTATGTCGGCGTGGAGCTGACCAAGGGACGCTCGCTGGAGGAGATACTCAAATCGATGAGCGGCGTGGCTGAGGGGGTAGGCACCACCGTCGTCGCCCACAAACTGGCTAAGCAGTTCGAGCTGGAGATGCCCATCACCGAAAAGATTTACAAGGTGCTCTACGAGGGGCTTGACCCCCGCAAGGCGTCGCTGGAGCTGATGGAAGCCGAAGCCAGGCACGAGCTTATGGGTCGGCGCTGGCGGCTGTTCTCCCTGTTCCGGCACTAAGGCTCTCTAGTATTCCGGCTTGGAAAATCCCCGCCACTTTTTGGGCTTGGGCATGTTGTTCGGGCTTAAGTTCTCGTCCAGCTCTCTGAGCAGCTTCTTCTGCTTGGCGTTAAGCGAATCGGGCGTGGCTACGAAAAGCGCCACCAGCAGGTCGCCGTGCCCCCCGCCCCGCAGGTGGGCGACACCCCGTCCTTTAAGCTTAAAGACCTCCCCCGTCTGGCTGCCCGCGGGAATCTTGAGCCTGGCGTTGCCGTCCAGCGTGGGCACCTCAACCTCGGTGCCCAGGGCCGCCTGGGCGAAATTAACGGGCAGCTCGTAGAGCAGGTCGTCGCGGTAGCGGCTGAAGAACTCGTGCTCCTTAACCGCTAGGGCGATATAAAGGTCGCCCGCCGCCCCGCCCCTCGTCCCCGCCTCCCCCTCGCCCTTGAGGCGTATCTGGGAGCCGCTATCCACGCCGGGCGGTATTTTCACCGCAATCTTGCGCTTGTGCCTCTCCTTGCCGCTGCCCCGGCAGCGGGGGCAGGGGTCGGTGATAATCTGGCCCTCGCCGCGGCACTGGGGGCAGGTGGCGGTCTGGGCGAAACGCCCGAAGACGTTCTGTTGGACGCGGCGTATCTGTCCGCTGCCGTTGCAGTTGGGGCATCGGCTGGGCTGGCTGCCCGGCTGGCTGCCCGTGCCCTGGCACGTTTGGCAGTTCTCGGTGCGTGCAATGGATGCTTTTTTCTCGCAGCCCAGGGCGGCTTCCTCGAAGGTGATGTTTATTCCGTAGCGCAGGTCGGCGCCCCGCTGTGACGACTGGCGCCGGGCGGCGGCTCCCCCGCCGAAGAAGGCGTTAAAGATGTCGCCGAAGCCGCCGAAATCAAAGCCCTCAAAGCCCTGCCCGAAGAGCCCCTCGGCGCCGCTGTGCCCGTAGCGGTCGTAGGCGGCACGCTTATCGGGGTCGCAGAGCACCTGGTAGGCTTCGTTGACCTCCTTGAACTTCTCCCCGGCCATGTCTTCGTGGTTGTGGTCGGGGTGAAACTTGAAGGCAAGCTGGCGAAAAGCCTTCTTTATCTCTTCGTCGGTGGCGTCTCGGTCCACGCCGAGGACTTCGTAGTAATCACGCTTGGTTGGCATATAATTGTCTACTCTCTCTCTTCAATTCACCCCACCCGGGTCTTTTCCACACTCCAAATCCTACCCCTGCTTTGCAGGGTGTCACCTCTATAGACTTCTCTCCCCACCCAAACTTTATTGTCATTGCGAGGAGCGTAGCGACGAAGCAATC
>SOKR01000137.1 GCA_004375675.1 Dehalococcoidia bacterium | reverse complement strand
AGGCGGGGGGATATCGCCCGCAACCATACCGCCACCCACCTCCTCCAGTTTGCTCTGCGCCAGGTTCTGGGGGAGCACGTCCAGCAGCGCGGCTCGCTGGTCGCTCCCGACAGGCTCAGGTTCGACTTCTCGCACCTCAAGGCATTAACCGACAAGCAGATTGCCGAGGTCAACGGCATCGTCAACGAGAAAATCCGCCAGAACCTCAACGTATATGACGAAAACCTTCCCTATAAAGAGGCTATCGAGGCGGGCGCTATCGCCCTGTTCGATGAAAAATACGGGGACACGGTCAGGGTGTTGAAAATCGGGGAGCCTATATTAAGCGCCGAGCTTTGCGGCGGCACCCATGTTGGCTCAACAGGAGAGATTGGCTATTTCCACGTCGTCAGTGAGGGCAGCATCGGCGCTGGGCTAAGGCGCATCGAGGCGGTTACGGGGAGGGGGGCCGAGGAATATGTTGCCAGCCAATTAACCGATTCATATAAAGCTGCCGAAAACCTAGATGCCGAACTGGACAAAGAGCGCAAGAGAACGCTGGCACTGGAAAAGGAACTGGCCAGGAAGACCGCCGAATCCCTGCTGGCTCAAGCCGAGGTGGTCAAGGGGGTGAAGGTGCTGGTGGCTAAGATTCCCTCGGCAAGGATGGAGATTTTGCGGGAGATGAGCGATATCATCAGGGACAAGCTCAAGAGCGCTATCGTCGTGCTGGGCACAATTTACCAGGATAAGCCCGCCTTCCTGGCCGCGGTGACCCCCGATTTGGTAGCCAAGGGCTACGACGCGGGCAAGATAGTGAAGCAGGTTGCCGGGGTGGTGGGGGGTAGCGGTGGGGGCAAGCCGGGATTAGCCCAGGCGGGCGGTAAGGATAAGAAAAAGCTGGACGAAGCCCTCAAGCTGGTGAAGAGCCTGGTATAATGCGTAGTCTGGGACTGGATATCGGGGACAGAAGGATTGGGGTGGCTCTCAGCGACCCTGAAGGCATACTGGCCAGCACTTTTTCCGTTATCGAGCGCAAGGACGATAGCCTGGCGATAAAGGCAATTATCGATGTCGTCAACCAGAAAGAAGTGGGGCAAATTATTGTCGGGCTGCCCCGTTCCCTGGACGGCAGCCTGGGGTGGCAGGTGGAGAAGGTCAAGCAGTTCATCCGGCGTCTACGCCGATACACCAAAGTCCCGATGGACTATCGGGACGAGCGCCTGACCACAGTTATGGCGCGACGACTGAGGCGGATGTCGGGCGGCAAGAAGGGGAGGGGAAAGGGTGGGGACGACGCTCAAGCCGCCGCCATTATACTGCAGAGCTATCTGGATGAATCACAGCAGTCAGAGTTGACATAAATGAACTTCAACTTAAGCGAACAGCAGAGAATGCTGCAGAAGGCGGCTAAAGATTTCGCCTCTAAATTAATCAAACCGCAAGCCGCCGAAATCGACGCCAGCGGGCAGTTTCCCTTTGAGTTAGCTAAAGAAATCGGCAAAAGGGGCTACCAGGGGCTGCCTTATCCCACCGAGTACGGGGGGGGTGGGGCGGGTTATTTTGGCTACGCGCTGGCGCTGGAGCAGCTCTGTCAGGTGTCGATGACCGTCGGCGCCATCATGGCCATAAACACCGTGCCCCAGGAAGCAATCATCCGCTTCGGCAGCGAGGAGCAGAAAAAGAGGCTTTTAGCTCCTTTAGCCCGGGGCGAAAAGCTGGGGGGCATCGCCTTTACCGAGGCGGAAACAGGCTCCGACCCGCAGGCGATTACCACTACCTCTAAAAAAAGTGGCGACGGCTACATTATCAACGGTCAGAAGCAGTTCGTCGCCCTGGCTCCTGCCGCTAATTTGACGCTGGTCTTTGCTAAAGGGGAAGGGAAGGGCTTAAACGCCTTGGTCATCGACACAGCATCGGAGGGCTATAACGTTCGCGAACCCTGCCAGACAATGGGGCTTAAAGGACTGGGCACCTCGGTGGTCTATCTCGACGATGTCCGCGTGCCTGGAGAGAATCTGCTCGGTGAAGAGGGGCAGGGCTTCGATATACTGCGCGAGGCGATAAGTCTGGGGCGGCTGGGGGCGGCGGTTGAAGGCGTCGCCGTTGCCCAGGCGGCGCTGGATATAGCCATCGACTACGCCAAGCAAAGGAAGGCAATGGGCAAGCCTATCGCTAAACTGCCGACTATACAATGGCATTTAGCCGAGATGGCCAGCCGCATAGAAGCGGCCAGGCTGCTGGTCTATCGCGCCGCCTTCGCCCGCGACCAGGGGCCGGATATAAAGTACGAGTCGTCGCTGGCCAAGCTCTTTGCTTCACGGATTGCCGTCGAGGTCACCGATATGGCGATGCAGGTCGGCGGCTCCTACGGCACCATGACCACCATGCCGCTGGAACGGCTCTACCGCGACGCCAAGATGACCGAGATATACGTCGGCATCTCGGAGATACAGCGCAATATCATCGCCGAGCGTTTGATAGAATAGTGCACAGCTTTCGTTTGCTAAAAACCTCTCCCCAGACTAACGCCCGTGCCGGCGAACTGCTCACGCCGCACGGAAAAGTGCCCACGCCGGTTTTTCTGCCCGTGGGCAGCCAGGGCGCGGTCAAGACGCTGACCCCGCACGAGGTCAGGGAGCTGGGCTACAAGATGCTCCTGGCCAACACCTATCACCTTTACCTGAGGCCGGGCATCGATGTTATCGAGAAGGCGGGTGGTTTACATAACTTTATGGGGTGGGAGGGGGCGATTCTCACCGACAGTGGGGGCTAC
>SOKR01000145.1 GCA_004375675.1 Dehalococcoidia bacterium | reverse complement strand
CCCGAGCGGGCGGAATACATCCGGGTGATTATGGCTGAGCTGCAGCGCGTCGCCAGCCACCTCATCGCCATCGGCGCTTTCCTCAACGACTGCGGCGCCTTTATGACCCCCATGCTCTATATGATTCGGGAAAGAGAGAAGATTCTGGACCTCTTCGACATGGTCTGCGGCCAGCGCCTGACCTACAACTATATGCGGGTGGGCGGCGTCAGCCAGGACCTCCCCGAAGAGTTTATCCCCGCTCTGAAGAAGTTCCTCAAGGAAATGCCGGGCTGGATTAACGAGTACGAGCGGCTGCTCAAACAGAACGAGATACTGCTGGCGCGCTCCAAGGGCGTCGGCATCCTTACCCGGGAAATGGCGATAAATATCTCGGCCAGCGGCCCCGTGCTCAGGGCGAGTGGGGTGGAGTGGGACATCCGCAAAGCCGACCCCTATTCTATTTATGACCGCTTCGAATTCGATATACCCACCGGCACGGCCGGTGATTGTTACGACCGCTACCGCGTCCGGGTAGAAGAGATGCGCCAGAGCCTGCGCATTTTAGGGCAGGCGGTTAAAGATTTACCCGCTGGCGAGGTGAGGAGCCAGGTGCCCCACCTTATCCGCCCCCCTGTCGGCGAAGCCTACGGGCGTCTCGAATCCCCCCGCGGCGAGCTTGGTTTCTATCTGGTGTCGGACGGCTCCATCGCCCCCTACCGTTTTCACGTGCGGGCGCCGACCCTTATCAACCTGACGGCCTTGAACGATATGATGCGGGGGTGGAAGGTGGCTGACCTTATACTTATCTTCGGCAGCATTGATATCTGTCTGGCGGAGGTGGACCGCTGATGGCGATGCAGATGTTACCCCCCGACTGGCCCGGCAACTTATGGGCGCACTGGGGCATATTTACCGTCATCATACTGGCTTTCATCCTGCTTTCGGTCATGGTCTTTATCTGGTTCGAGCGTCGGGCGATGGCGATTATGCAGTCCCGCCTCGGTCCCAACCGCGCCGGCCCCTTCGGTCTCTTTCAGCCGGTGGCTGATTCCCTCAAGGTATTGCTCAAGGAAGACATCGTCCCGTCCCGGGCGGATAAGCTGGTTCACTGGCTGGCGCCCGTGGTCGCCTTCGTCCCGGTAATGATGGTCTTCGCCGTGGTGCCCTTCCAGGGCGGCGCCCTGCTCGCCGACCTCAATGTCGGCGTCCTCTATATCGTGGCGATAAGTTCGGTGACCACGGTGGGCATCTTTATGGCGGGCTGGGCATCTAATAACAAGTATTCCCTGCTCGGCGCCATGCGCCAGGTGGCTTCGGTGGTCAGCTACGAAATACCCGTGGTCCTGTCGCTAATCGGGGTGGTGCTGCTGGCGGGCTCGATGTCCCTGCAGCAGATAGTCCAGGCTCAGGACATACCCTTTATCCTGGTGCAGCCGTTGGGCTTCCTGCTCTTTTTTATCGGCGCCCTGGCCGAAATCAACCGCGCCCCCTTCGACCTCACCGAGGCTGACTCCGAGCTCGTGGCCGGCTTCCATATCGAGTATTCGGGGATGAAATTCGGCCTCTTCTACCTGGCGGAATATGCCGAGGCGCTGATGGTAGCGGCTATCGTCACCACCCTTTTCCTGGGCGGCTGGCGGGGCCCGCTATTGCCCGACTGGCTCTGGTTCCTGGTCAAGGTCGGCGCCGTCTTCTTCGTTATCGTCTGGATAAGGACGACGGTGCCCCGTGTCAGAATCGACCAGCTCATGGCGCTGGCCTGGAAGTTCCTCTTCCCGCTGGCGTTGATAAACCTGCTGGTTACCGCCGTCGAGATACTGGTCTGGCCCGACGTTTCCCTCTGGATGTTAGTACCGGTTAATTTTGCCGTTATGATAGTATTGGTGCTATTGTGGTCGAAACTCTTTAAGCTGGGCTGGGGTAGAGTCGATGTTTGAACGCTACGGAATAGGCATCATTAAGGGCTTGTCGGTGACGCTGAGGAATCTGTTCCGTATCCCGGTCACCACCCAGTACCCCGAGCAGCGCCTCAATCCCTCGCGCCGCACCCGGGGCAACGAGCTTATCTGGAATCAGGAAAGGTGCACCGGCTGCGGCACCTGCGCCAAGACCTGCCCGCAGGGCAGCATCGATATCGTAACCTCGGTCAAGGTCGAGGATAATAAATACAGGGTCGAGAAGTTCGAGGTGGATATGGGCTACTGCATCTTCTGCGGCTTGTGCGTCGAGGCCTGCCCCTACGACGCCCTCTTTCTGGGCTATGCCTACGAGCGGGCGCGCTATCGGCGCGGCGAGCTGGTGCTGGCTAAAGAAGAGCTGCTGGAATCGGCGGAGCGCAAGCCCAGCGGCTACGCCCACCCTGAAGTTGCCGCCGAACTGCCCGAGCAGAGCCTGCTCCTGAATAAAGACAAGGGGAGAAGAAGTTAATGGGCCTTGATATCGCCTTCTGGATACTGGCCGCAGTCGGTGTGATGGCGGCGCTGGCCGTCGTCCTGCTGGGCGATGTCTTCCGTGCCGCCCTGTCGCTGGTGCTCTGCTTTTTGGCGGTGGCGGGAATCTATCTTACCCTGAGCGCCGACTTCCTGGCGGTGGTGCAGATTCTGGTCTATGTCGGCGCCATCTCAGTGCTCATTATTTTAGCCATTATGCTCACCCGTGAAGTCCAGCGGGGCAGCCCCTCCAACAGGCTGCGTATCCCCGCTTTCTTTGTCGCCGCCCTGTTTTTGGGCGGGCTCATCTACGCTATGGTCAACACTAACTGGCAAATTTCGTCCGCCCCACCCCTGGAGCCGACTACTCCTGCCATCGCCGGTCTGGTCT
>SOKR01000159.1 GCA_004375675.1 Dehalococcoidia bacterium | reverse complement strand
AATGTAGGCAGAAACAAGACCGAGAAGCGAGCGGGCATAATCGGCAACGCCATCTGGGGGCTGGCTACCCTCTATTCCATTTTTCTACCCCTCAAACTGGGGACGCTCTGGTTCTACATCGGTTTCCCCGTCTTCTTCCTGGGCGCAATGATACTGGCCATAGCCACCGCCGACTTCGCCGCCGCCCCCTCGGAAAAACCCATCACCCGGGGCACTTACGCCTTCTCCCGCCACCCCCTCTACCTCTCCAGCTTTATAATTTATATCGGCGCCGCCATCGCCACCGCCTCCTGGGTATTTTTAGTGCTGGGCTTGACCAACATCTTCTGGGTGCGCACCGAGGCGCGCGTCGAGGAAAGATACTGCCTGGAAAAATACGGCGATTCCTATCGCAAGTATATGGACAGGACGCCGAGGTGGCTCGGAATACCGAGAGCGGGATAGAATAAGAAGAGGACTGACAAATATGGCTGAAGGCAAGGACTTAATCGCCTACTGCGGCATTTACTGCGGCGATTGTTTCATTGGCCAGGGCAAGGTCGCCGACCTGTCCCGTGACTTGCGTAAAGAGCTGAGAAAATACCACTTCGATAAGATGGCTAGGTCCTTCTCCGAGGTGCCTCGCTTCGCCGTACTCAAGGACTACCCCCAGTGCTACGATGTGCTCGGGGAACTGGTAAAACTCCGCTGCCATAAAACCTGCCGGAATGACGGCGGTCCCCCCTTCTGTAAGATGAGGAAGTGCTGCCGCCAGAAAGGCATTGACGGCTGCTGGGAATGCGAAGAGTTCGAGACTTGCAAGGAACTGGACTTCGTTAAGACCTATCACGGAGACGCCCACCTGAAGAACTTAAGAAAGCTCAAGAAAGCGGGCGTTGCTGGTTTCCTGAAAGGCAAGAAATACTGGTATTCAGCCCCGGCGAGGAAAGACAATGCTTGACCTTAAATTCATACGGGATAACACCGACCAGGTGCGGCAGGCGATAGCCGACCGCCGCGATACCGCCCCCTTAGACGAAATCCTGAAACTGGACGGTGAGCGCCGCGGAAAGCTTTTGGAGCTTGAGGACTTAAGGCACCAGAGAAAAGAGGCGGCACGGGAAAAGAACACCGACAAGAAAACTATCGAGTCAGGCCGCGACCTGCGCAATAGCATAAGGGAGTTGGAGGAGGCGGTGCGCAGCTTGGACGAGCGTATTGAGGATTTGCTCCTGCAGCTGCCTAACATCCCCCACCCCACCACCCCCGTCGGCAAGGACGAAAACGATAACCCGGTAGTCCGTTCCTGGGGAGAGCCGAAAAAGTTCGATTTTAAGCCCACCCCCCACTGGAAGCTGGGCGAAGACCTGGATATCATTGACTTCGAGCGCGGTGTCAAGCTCTCCGGCTCCCGCTTCTACGTGCTCAAAGGTCTGGGCGCACGCCTGCAGCGAGCGCTCATCGCCTTCATGCTCGATTTGCACACCAGCCAGCACGGCTACCGGGAGATATACCCGCCCTTTATGGTCAAGCGCGAGTGCATGGTCGGCTCGGCTCAGCTGCCCAAGTTCGCCGATAACATCTACCACGATGAAGAGGACGACTTCTGGTTCATCGGCACCGCCGAGATACCCCTCACCAACCTCCACCGCGAAGAGATTATGGCGCCGGGATTGCTGCCCATCTACTATGTCGCCTACACCGCCTGCTTTCGGCGGGAGAAGATGTCGGCGGGCAAGGACACCAGAGGCATAAAGCGCGGCCACCAGTTCGATAAGGTGGAGCTTTACAAGTTCACCGAGCCCGAAAGCTCCGATGATGAGCTGGACAAGCTTTTAGCCGACGCCGAGGATGTCTGTCAGAAATTAGGGCTTCCCTACCGCGTTAAGCAGCTTTGCACCGCCGACATCGGCTTTGCCTCTCAGAAGTCGTTTGACATTGAGATGTGGGCACCGGGCTGTGAGGAGTGGCTTGAGGTTTCCTCCTGCTCCAACTGCGGTGACTTTCAGGCGCGAAGGGCCGACATTCGTTACCGCCCCACCCCCGAAGACAAGCCCCGCTTCGTCCATACCCTCAACGGCTCCGGGTTGGCCCTGCCCCGCGTCCTTATCGCCATAATGGAAAACTACCAGCAGCCCGACGGCTCGATATTGGTTCCTGAGGTTTTGCAGCCGTTTATGGGCGAGAAGGTTATTAAGTAGACCAGCTAAAATGAAAAACTGGCTTTTAATTCCAGCACTTCTTATCATCCTATTATTACCGTTATCATGCAATGGGACCGCCGACCTTGCCGGGGATTCTATCGAGTTAGAGCGGGCTGTCAGGGACGGAATGACGCTCAATGAAGTCTATGCCCTAATGACTCCTGAACTCAAAAACAGAGCAGTAATCTACCCTGCCCTGAATATTACCCTTTTATCTGATGGTCGCTGGGAATTTACGCCCAAAGAGGGCAGTGAGCCAGGCGATAAAGATGCCCCCTATCAAGTACTGATAATATATTCTCTAATATATTCTCAAGATGTTGCTGAAGGCCGCTATATGTTATTCTTCAAAAATGAGAGCCTCATAGAGGATGCCTGGTTTGAATATGAAGCTGCTCTGAATATAGAAAAATTACTGTGGACTACAGAAACTACAGATTAACAACAAAATCTCTACAAACAAACCTGCGCTCCCCCTTTGAAAAAGGGGGATTAAGGGGGATTTTCGACTCCACCGTCATTGCGAGCGAAGCGAAGCAATCTCAAAGGGAGTTTAAGAGGGGCGAAGCCCCTCTTTTAGAAAAAAATTCCCCCCCCTATTGACCCCATCAACCTATTGTCCTATTATTCTTTTGAAGGTGCT
>SOKR01000060.1 GCA_004375675.1 Dehalococcoidia bacterium | reverse complement strand
TGTGGGGGCTGCCATTGGAGACGGGGAGGGGCATCTGCCCCCCTTTGCCGCAGCCGCCTCCCTGGTTCATATCCAGGTCGTTGCCGATAGCATCTATATTATTGAGGGTGATGAAGACATTGCCGGTGAGCACTACCGGTCTTAAAGCCTCGGCTACCTTGCCGTTACGTATCATATAGGCTTCACCAGCGGAGAAGGTGAACATCTCCATGCTGGTGGTGCCGCCGAACCAGTTCTTGGCGTAGACGCCCTCTTTGATGTCGGCGATTATATTGTTAAAAGAGGTTAAGCCCGGCTCGATATAGGTGTTGGTCATACGCACGATAGGCGGGTATCTATAGTTGATGGCGCGGGCGTTGCCGGTGGGCTTTTCCCCCATCCTGGCCGCCGTTTCCCGCGAGTGGAGCCGGCCCACCAGCTCGCCTTCCTTAATAAGGTAAGTCTTGGTCGCCGCCACCCCTTCGTCGTCGTATTTATAGCTGCCGCGCAAGCCGGGGACGGCGGCGCTGTCGATGATATTAAGCTCTTTGCCGCCGAATTTCTTGCCCAGCACCATAATCTGGCGCAGGCGCTCGTTTTCGTAGATGTGGTCGGCTTCCGAGAGGTGGCCGAAGGCTTCGTGGACGAAGACGCCCGCCAGTACCGGGTCTAAGACGACGGTGTATTCGCCGCCCTTTATTTGGGGGGCGGCTAAAAGCGCGACGGCGTGTTTTGCCGTCTCTTCCACCTGCTGGTGGAGGTTCCGGATGGCGCCGAAGTCGCCGCGGCTGCCCAGGCTAAAGCCCGCCTGCTGCACCTCGCCGTCATCGGTGGCTACGGCGCTGATGCGCAGGGTGATATCCGTCCTCGGCTGCTCGATATAACTGCCCGCCGAATTTACGAATATGGTCTTCTTGTGGCTGTCGCCGTAACCGATAACCGAGGTCTGGAGGTGGGGGGTGCGCCAGATGATTTCGTTGTATTCGTCGAGGAGCTTTTTCTTTTCCGAGAGGGGGGTGGATAAAGGGACGTCTTTGCCGTCGGCTACCGTGTCGACGACCGGCTCGACCGGGGCGAGCTGACTCTCCTCTTTGCCGACGAGTTTCGCCTGCTCGACCGCCCGCTCTATCCTGTCGGGGAGGTTGGTGAGGTCGTTAAAGCTGACGAAGCCCCAGCCGCCTTTGACCAGGGCGCGGATGTTGCCGCCGACGGCGGTGGACTGCCCCGCCGATTCCAGCTCTTTGCCGCGGTAGGTGATGTGGCTGCGCTGGCTTTCCTCAAGGCGGGCTTCGATGTAGTTGGCGCTATGTTCTTTAAGCGCCTCGGCTAGCTGGCGGCTCACTGCCCTGATATCGGTCATGGTATAAACAGTTTACCATTGACGATAACGGGGCTGTCAATTCATTCTTCTAATCGTGGATGCGGAACAGATACCAGCTGCTGCCCGGCGTGTCCCGATAGATATCGCAGACCATGCCCTTGTTGGTCTTGACGCGGAAGTAGTGGCGGGACAGCTCCCGGCCGAACCACTGCTCAATCTTCTGCCACTGCTCGTAGACCCTGGTGATGCGCTGCCTGTCGCCGTTGCGGGCCAGGGTTAAGGGTACCCCCTGTATGTTCACCGTGACCTTGAGCTCTTCCGGTTTCTCCAATATCTTAGCCAATGCTCCATTCCCCCTTGACTATAGCTTGCGTAATACTCCGATTACCTTGCCCTGAATCTCGACGTCGTCGGGCGGGTAGTACATGGGCTGCATCTCTTTGTTGGCGGGTTGAAGACGGATGCGGCCGCCTTCGTGGTAGACCTTTTTCAGGGTTACTTCCTGCTCTACCTTGAGCCAGACCGCCGCCATCTCGCCTTCTTCCACGGCGCTCATCTGTTGTATTAAGACAATATCGCCATCGCCGACCAGCGCGTCAATCATGGAAAAGCCCTTGACCCTGAGGGCGTAGATGCCTTTTTTGCCCCGCGTTATCTCGTCGGTGAGCTGGAGCGTTTCTTCGGGGACGGACGTCCAGGTGTCGGCGGTGGGCACGGGTATCGGCTTGCCGGCGGCGATGGTGCCCAGCAGGGGCACCAGGGAGACGGCTTCCAGTTTGCGGTCGGTGAGCTGGATGCTGCGGAATACCGTGGGGTCGCGGCGGATGTGCCCTTCGTCCTCAAGCTTGTTGAGGTGGTGCTGGACGACGGAGGGCGTGCTGATGTCGCAGCCCTTGGCGATGTCCCTGACGGTGGGGGCGTAGCCCCTCTTGCCAAGAAACTGGCGGATGAAATTTAAGATACGCTCCCGGGTGGGCGAGCTCATCGTTGCCTCCTTTGAAACATTTGTATTAAAACAAGTGTATCATAGGGTTTTGGTGTTGTCAAGAGGGGCTTTGAGATGCAAGGGGTTAGCCCCCTATTAGCCCCTTATTTGGGGGTTCTCCGCCCCACTCCGCCTTGTTTGGCGTAGGTATTATTTGCCCACCCAAAACCCACCCTATAAAGGTGTAACCTCTATAGACTTCTCTCCCTATCCCGTTTCCCCCTTTTGTAAAGGGGGACTAAAGGGGGATTTCCTCTTCTTCCCGTCCTACAGAAGGGTAGTGTCTGCACTACCTTTGGAGAGCTACCAAGGGGGTGTTTAAGAGGGGCGAAGCCCCCTTTGAAAGACGTTTGTGGGTGGGCTGGTGTGGGAGAAATAACCTGGGGGGTGGGGTAAAAATTGACAGCCTGGGCGTCTAACGCTAAAATTGGTTGATGCCAACGATTTTCATTCTCGTCGTTGCCACTTGACCTTCAGGGGACAGCCCGATAGGGACTTCAGAAAGGGGGACTATATTGACCCAGGTCGCCGAAGCCAAGCCCGCCGTTAATATC
>SOKR01000064.1 GCA_004375675.1 Dehalococcoidia bacterium | reverse complement strand
GCTCACCGTCTATAGGGGAAACCTGGCCAAGTGCATCAAGTGCGCGTTCAGGGGGAAGGTAGCCGAGGTCGTAGAAGCCGAAGCCACACCAGCCGAAATCACCCCACCGGTGAAAACAAAAGCTAAAAGGACTACTAAAAAGGCTGCCAAGAAACCGAAGGCAAAGGCAAAGAAAGCTAAGAGCTAAAATGGGGTGGGGGAGAAGTCTATAGAGGTGACACCTCTATAGGGTGGGTTTTGGGTGGGACGAACAACCTTGGGGTAGGGGGATAAAGGAGAAAACTTAAATGACGCTAAACGGGGGAAGGACGAATAAGGCCGAACGTCAGAGGGAGGATGAGGCAGAGGGGTGGTGTACCCTCATAAGAATGGGCAGACTCGGTGAGTACCTAGAGTGGCTAGAAAAGAGACCCAAGAAGGAGATAATTAATAGGTTCCTAGGTATTATAAACACAAAAAGTTCGCATTTACCAATTGTATTCGCCGAAGAAAAACCACCTGTGGTAATAGACGGCGTGTCCGTTGACCCAATACAAAACACTGTAGCAAGGAGGGCGGTCAAAATTTCCCTACTTCTCCTAGTACACGATGAATCCAAAAAGTTAGGCATCTGGGACCAAATACAGCCACAGTGGACAGAAAAATATATACTAGAGGCTAAGACTCAAGACCAAATTATGGAAGCAATGGCAAAAGAGTATGAGAATACCGGACAAGAAAGCAGGGCAGCTGAGATACGCAAAAACATCGAAGACGCAAAAGAAGCAAACAAGAAATTAGGAATTGATTATTAATCTAGGATAGAAATCGGTTTAACTAGTAGTCAGGGTTTAAGAAAAGCATTTAGAGCGTAACCATGCAGGAAATCTTTAATAGATACATCAACCACCTCGAAGTCGAACGTAACGCCTCCGCCTACACCGTACGCAACTACAAAGCCGACCTGCTCGACTTCTTCCACTTCCTCAAAGAAAAAAAGGTCGCTACCCTCGACGAGGTAGACCGTCACGTCCTGCGCGACTACCTGGCGCATTTGGTGAGGCGGGGCATTGTCAAAGCCAGCATCGCCCGCAAGCTCTCGGCTATCCGTTCCTTCTACCGCTACCTGGTGCGGGAAAAGATAATCGAAGCCAACCCCATCAAGACGGTCTCCTCGCCCAAGCTGGACAAGCGCCTGCCCTCATTTTTGACTTTGGGCGAGGTAAAGCGACTGCTGGAAGCCCCCGACCTTTCCACCCCCCAGGGGCTTCGCGACCGTGCCCTGTTGGAATTACTCTACGCCTCAGGGTTGAGGGTAAGCGAGCTTACCGGCCTGGAGCTGGGGCAAATCAACCTCGACAGCAACGAAATCCGCGTCTGGGGCAAGGGCTCCAAAGAAAGGATAGTGCTCATGGGCGAGCCCGCCGCCGAGGCGATAAAGGTTTACCTCGCGCAAGGCAGACCCGAGCTCATCGGGAAAAAGAAAAGCAACGCCCTCTTCCTCAACCGCTACGGCCAGCGCCTCCCCGAGAGAAGCGTACAGAAGGTACTGGAAAAATACGCCGCCAAAGCCGGTCTAAAAAAGCGGGTGCACCCCCACATGCTGCGCCATACCTTCGCCACCCACCTGCTCGACGGCGGCGCCGACCTCAGGGTCGTTCAGGAGCTTCTGGGGCACGAGCGGCTCTCATCCACCCAGATTTACACCCACGTCACCAAGAAGCAGGCCAGGAAGGTATACCTGGCGGCGCACCCACTGGCCAAAGAGAAGGGTAATGAAACTGAAGATAAAGAATAGAATAACAAAGCTTATCGGGAGACTGGGGGCAAATGATATTGAAGGCATCCTTATCTCCCGGCCGGAAAATCGGCGCTATCTCTCCGGTTTCGATGGCTCGGCGGGCTTTCTGTTTATCACGCCCAAAGACAGCGTTTTGGCCACCGACTTTCGCTATACCACTCAGGCTAAAAGCCAGGCACCCGACTACAAGCTCCTCACCATAAGCGGCGAAATCAGTCAGTGGTTTCCGCCGTTAATAAACGAACTGGGCATAAAGCGGCTGGGCTTTGAGTCCGAGCACATCGCCTTCGCCCAGCACCAGCGCTTATGTGATATACTGAATGAAGGCAACTCTCAAGCAAAGCTCATCCCCGTTGACGGCGTGGTGGAATCGCTACGGGCGCTAAAAGAGCCCGAGGAAATAGAGCTTATGACCAGAGCCGCCGGGATTGCCGACGCCGCTATAAATCATATTCGGGAAAAACTCCACGTCGGCATGACGGAATTGGAAGCCGCCTGGGAGATAGAGAAATTCATGCGGGAGGCAGGCAGCCAACCTGTTCCTTTTGAGATTATCGTCGGGTCGGGCCCCAACGCCGCCCTGCCCCACGCCCTCCCCACCGAGCGGGCCATCGGGGAATCCGAGCCGATAGTAATCGATATCGGCGCCAGGGTTGAGGGCTACGGCAGCGACCTGAGTCGGACTTTTTGCCTGGGCGCTCCCGACGAGACCTTTAAAAAGGTGTATGATACCGTCCTTGGTGCTAGAGATACGGCGATAGCCATAATTAAGGAAGGTATGAACGGCGCTGAGGCTGACCAGCTCGCCCGGACGGTCATTGAGGAGGGTGGATACGGCGAAGCCTTCGGGCACGGGCTGGGACACGGGGTGGGATTAGCTCCTCACGAGTCGCCCCGCCTGGGGCCAAACTCGACGGACAAGCTGGCCGACAGCATGGTCTTTACCATCGAGCCCGGCATTTACCTGGAGGGCTGGGGAGGGGTAAGAATCGAGGATATGGTGGTGATGGAGGGGGGGAAATTAAGGCAAATCTCCAGCAGGGAACTAGACAGTCGGTAACTGGAC
>SOKR01000061.1 GCA_004375675.1 Dehalococcoidia bacterium | reverse complement strand
CCTATTCAAACGTGCGTTTGTCGTCCCACCCAGACCCACCCCACAGAGGTGTCACCTCTATAGACTTTTCTCCCCACCCCTTACTGTCATTGCGAGGAACGGAGCGACGAAGCAATCTCTCCCTTTTCGATTCCCCACCCCTCATAATGACTATTTAGTTCTCATTATTTTGGACAGCTCGGCTAAAAGCTCCAGGGCGCGGGCGGAGGCGTCGGGGGATTCAAGCGACGCCAGCGTGCAGCTGGGCGTTATCAGGCTCTGGGCTAAGAGCTGCTGGAAAGATATGCCGTTGCGGGTGAAGGGGAGCATCGCTTCCTCCAGCCTGTCTTTGAGGGCGGCGGCGCTCTCTTTGCCTAATGATGGGCTGTCGTTGGGAACGATGCCCCAGGCGATGACGCCCTTCCTGTCCAGAAAGGCTTTCGTCTCTGCCGGATAGAGGCTGAGCGACTGGGCGTAGTTGTAGGCGTCGAAGCTGACGATATCCAGGCTCGTTTCCAGTATCACCGACCAGTCGGTGTTGCCGCAGCAGTGGACGCCCTTTAGCCCCTCGATGCCGCGAAAGACCTCTTCCAGCAGGCTGACGACCTTTTCCTTGGATAGCGGCACCGCCACCGAGCCGAAGGAGGCCATATAGGGCTCGTCGACGAAGATGATAGTGTTAGGCGAGATTTTGGCCAGCTGCTTTTCCTGCCAGGCCGCCTTGAGCCTTAAGAACTTAGCCACCGCATCTCCCAATACGTCATCATAGAGTATCGCCTTGCCTTCCTCGTCCGTAACGCTTAAGCCCCAGGTGAGGGGGCCGGTTATCTGCCCCTTGACCGCCAGCGGCGACAGTCCAGTTGAACCCATAAAGATGTGGAGCCCCGCGGCGTAGCTGGGGGTGGTGGGGTATTGCTCTATGTCTTCCTCAAGGTAGGCGGCGTAGAACTTCTCCAGCGATTCGTCGAAGTCTTCAGCGCGGACAAAGCGCAGCCTGTCATCGGTGAGCCTGATGCCGGGGAAGCCCTCGCTGAACTGGGCGTTCATATTCTCCTTGAAGGAGCGACGGGGCAGCTGAGGCCAGGCGGGTATGTCCTTGAGGTACTTTAGCACCTGCGCACAGGCGGCGGCGGGGTCGGTGTGGGGCATGCTGCCAATTATGGTGGGTAGGCAGTTGAACTCTAAATCGGCCATAGCCTTAGCTATCTCCTTTGAGGTATTTGCCAAGGAGAAGGTCGAGCTTTTTCTTTAACGCGGCGGGTATGTGCTTGCGGCTGGTGCCGATGGCCACGCTCAGGACGGAGGCGCATTCGCAATCTCGCTCGGCGGGGACTGCCGCCATCGCCAGCCTGATGATTTCCTTAATGGCGTCGACGTTCTGCCGCAACGTCTTAAATATGTCGCCGACCACCAGCACCTCGCTTTTCTCCTGCCAGCTGTCGTAGTCGGTGACGCCGGCAATCATGGCGTAGCAGATTTCCGCCTCGCGCGCCAGCTTGGCTTCGGGGATGGCCGTCATGCCGATAATATCCGCCCCCCAGGAGCGGTAGAGCCGCGATTCGGCGCGGGTGGAGAAGGCGGGGCCTTCCATCGCCAGGTAGGTGCCGTTATGGTGGACAGTTGCCTTCGTCTTTTTAGCGGCGTCATATAGTATCTGGCTCAATACCGGGCAGAAGGGGTCGGCGAAGGGTATGTGGACGACGATGCCGCCGCCGAAGAAGGTTTCCGCCCGATGGCGGGTGCGGTCTATTATCTGGTCGGGGATGACCAGGTCGCCGGGCTTTAGCTCTTTCTTAAAGCTGCCCACGGCGTTGACGGTGATGATGCGTTCCACCCCCAGAGATTTAAGGGCGTAGATGTTGGCGCGGTAGGGCACTTCGGTGGGGATGATGGTGTGCCCGCGGCCGTGGCGGGGCAAAAAGGCAATGCTAGTTCCATCCAGATTGCCGATGGTTATGGTGTCGCTGGGCTTGCCGAAGGGGGTGGTGGGGTTGACCTCTTTAATGCCGGTCAGCCCTTCGATTTTGTAGAACCCGCTGCCGCCGATGACGGCGATTTTAGCTTTTGCTTTGGGCATTTAGATTTTTCTCCTGTTGTTTGTTAGTATGGGATTTCCTCGCGCCCCAAGGCGATAACCATTCCATGCTTAATAAAACGAGTTGGTGCTATCTGTTTTACATGTTTTACTTTTTGCCCGACACAATACTCGAATTCTGCTTCAACTGATCCTTCAGTTGTCGAACTAAGAGATTTCCACTTCGGGCTTAGTATAAGCTTCCTACGACAAATAGAGAAATCGCCGTTGCCTACTACCCATGGCATATTTGACATGAAGATACGTGCAGGGCGTTGTGATGGAGGTTGTCGAAAGTCCATAAGCACCTCTTGTCTACTAGTATCTCCATCAAGTAGGAGGGTTTCTTTAACATTGGTGACAACGATAGGTACTCTTCCGGGGTTTACCAATATCACGTCATATGTTATAGCGTCTGCGTCTTTAAACGACCCTTTGGATGCGGTCTTTTCGCCTGTTTCGGGCTCGGTGTAGCAGTAAGTAGTTAAGTCAGGGTCATGATAAAGCTTATGTTGCTCGGCAGAAATTTTCCAAGTGCGCCAAGTAAAGATAGCTAAAAGTGCTGTAGCTATTGACATAATCGTAACTGAAGCGATGCTAATACCTTCCACCTGTCAAACTCCCTGCTTATATCTGTTAAATTATTTTCTTATCCCCTCCCCAAAAGGTTTCCTTATTATACCACCCTCGGTAATGATGGCGGTTATATATTCATTGGGGGTAACGTCGAAGGCGGGGTTGGCGGCTTCAATGCCGGCGGGGGCGATGGCGGCGCCCTGGATATGCGTTACCTCTTCGGGGCTTCTCT
>SOKR01000045.1 GCA_004375675.1 Dehalococcoidia bacterium | reverse complement strand
GTAGAGCATCTCCTTGCCAAGGAGAGGGTCGCGAGTTCGAATCTCGTCTTCCGCTTATTCCCCCCCCAACGTGCGCTTACAGGCATATCCAGCTTGCGCCACCCCCCTTTATGCAGTAAAATACGGCAACCTGGAGCGTGTTTAAAGATTTTAGCCGAAGTGGCGGAATAGGCAGACGCGACAGTCTCAAAAACTGTTGGGGGGCAACTCCCGTGTCGGTTCGAACCCGACCTTCGGCACCATTTCGGATGCCGAGTGGTGTAGTGGTAGCACCGGGGACTTTGGATCCCTTAGCCCAGGTTCGAATCCTGGCTCGGCAGCCACTCTCTTTAGCTTATGCACCCCACCCCACTCCCCACCCCCGCTTGACTAATCTGGCGTAGAACTATATTCTTAACACTGACAGAAATGGCAAAGAGGCAAGCGGCAACAGCCGCGGTTGAGGTAGACAAAGCCTCCTTCAATTACAAAAATATCAAGGCAATCGACGAGCTGACGCTGGAGATTCCAGCGGGTATCAGCTTCGGCTTACTCGGCCCCAACGGCGCAGGCAAGACCACCCTCATTCGGCTGCTGGTCGGGCTCTTAAAGCCCAAAGCGGGCAGCCTAAGGATACTGGGACAGACCCCCTCCCGCCAGACCGCCCACCTTATCGGCTATATGCCCCAGTTGCCTTCACTCTACACCGAGCTTTCGGTCATCCAGAATGTAAACTTCTTCGCCCGCGTCTACCGGATGAACGATAAGCGCCAGCGCAACCAACACGTCGAAGAGGCAATAAAACTGGTCGACCTCTGGCAACGCCGCAAGGACTCGGTGATGAAGCTCAGCGGCGGCATGAAGCAGAGGGTCAGCCTGGCCTGCGCCATCGTCCACAACCCTCCCCTCCTCTTTCTCGACGAGCCCACCGTCGGGCTCGACCCCGAACTCAGAGTCACCTTCTGGGAGCACTTCACCGAGCTCACCAAGCAGGGCACCACCCTTATCGTTTCCAGCCATACTATGGACGATGCTGCCCACTGCGACCGCCTGGCTTTTATGCGCGACGGCAAGCTCATCGCCCAGGGCACGCCGTCTGAATTGCGCAAAGCCACCGGCAAGCCAGACGCCAGCCTGGAAGACGCCTTTTTATATTTCATTCACCGCGAGGATAAAAGTGTTTCTTAACCAGTCCCTTACCATTGCCGGCAGGGTGATACAACAGCTGATACGGGACCGCCGCACTATGGTGCTCATCGTGCTGGTGCCGCTGGTGGTCATGACCCTCATCGGCTTGAGCTTCCCCGAGGGCACCGTATTGGACTATATCGCCCCGGCGCTGCTGGCGACTCTGGCGCTCTTCTTCAGCTTCCTGCTCACCGGCATCAGTTTCTTAAGAGAACGCTCTCAGGGCACTATGGAAAGATTAATGGCGTCGCCCGTCTCGCGCCTGGATATAGTGGTCGGCTACCTATTCGGCTTCTTCATCTTCGCCCTGCTCCAGACGCTCATTATCGTCCTCTTCACCATCTACGTATTGGGCGTCCAGTACCACGGCGACCTCTGGCAGATTTTCGTCTTCCAGATTGTCATCATCGCCGGCGCCGTCAACCTGGGCATATTCATATCAACTTTTGCCCGCAACGAGTTCCAGATGGTGCAGTTCATCCCGCTGATTATCTTCCCCCAGATATTCCTCTGCGGGGTTATCTGGCCCGTGGAGCAGATGCCCAACTACCTCCAGTGGCTCTCCAAGATACTGCCCCTGACCTACGGCGTGGAAGGACTGCGCAACATTATGCTCGCCGGCCAGAGCCTGCTCGATGTCGGCTTCGAACTGGCGGTGCTGGTTGGATTTGCTATTATCATGTCCATCATCGCCGCTATCACTTTGAGGAGAGGCGCCGCCGGCTAACGCGGGACAAGGTATTTATGGGAATTAAGGAAAACAGTCGGAGACTATTAAAAGAGCTGCCCGACAGGGTGGAGCTGGTCGCTGCTGCCAAGACGAGGACGGCGGATGAAGTGCTGGCAGCTGTGGAATCAGGCATAAAAATCATCGGGCAAAACTACGTCCAGGAAGCCGAGGCAATCTACCCCGCCGTCGGCAACAAAGCGAGGTGGCACTTCATCGGCCATTTGCAAAAGAACAAGGTAAAAAAAGCGGTAAAGCTCTTTGACATGATAGAGACCGTCGACTCGGTTGAGCTGGCTCAAGAGATTGATAAGCGCTGCGCTCAAGCTGGCAAGGTGATGCCGGTGCTGGTCGAGATAAACAGCGGCAAAGAGCCGCAGAAAGCGGGCGTACTGCCCGAAAAAGCCGAAGAACTCATCAAAGCAATCTCCCCCCTCCCCAACATCAGGGTGATGGGGCTGATGACCATGGGTCCCCGCTTCGGCAACCCCGAAGACTCCCGCCCCTATTTTATCACTACAAAAAAGATTTTCGAGCGCATCAAGGCGCTGGCGATAGCCAGTGTCGAGATGAAATACCTATCCATGGGCATGACCAATTCTTACACGGTAGCCCTGGAAGAAGGGGCCAACCTGGTCAGAATCGGCACCCGTATATTCGGCGAAAGAGAATAGCTAAACAGAGGGGAGAATTTTTTATGGCAACCGAAAAGCAAGTGAGAGAGAGCCTGGACAAGGTAATGGTTCCGGACGTTATACGAGACCTTAACGGTCTCAACCTGGTCAGGAAGGTGGCTGTCTTGGGAAAAGGGGTTAAAATCACGCTGGCGTCCACCGCCTTAAACGACGAAACTCAGAAATGGCTCGCCACCAAGACCAAAGAGGTGGTGGGCAAGCTGTCGGGGGTAAAGAAGGTGGAGCTGGAGTTCAGCGAAGCCAAGCCCGCCGAGCTCAATAAAATCGGCAATATCATCGCCGTGATGAGCGGCAAGGGCGG
>SOKR01000131.1 GCA_004375675.1 Dehalococcoidia bacterium | reverse complement strand
ATTCGGCGGTGCACATCAGGGTGGGGTTGATGGTATTGCGCATCCAGGCGGTCATAGCGCCGCCCACCTGCAGGTCGCCCGTGGTAACCGGTTTGCCCTTCTTATCGAAGGCAACGGTGATATTATCCATTCTCTCCCGCATGTCGGCTAAGTCCCGCACGATGGAGAGCATAGCCATCAGCTCACTGCTTACGGCGATGCCGAACTTGGACTGCATGGTAAAGCCGTCCATACGCCCGCCCAGGCCGATGACGATGTTGCGCAAACTCTGGGCGCAAAAGTCGATAATCCAGCCCATCTCCACCCGCGTGGGGTCGATGTTCAGGCGCTTCATCTTGGTCAGCCGGTCCAGCTGCTCGTCGTCGTAGTTGCGCTCGTGCTGCATCCTGGCGGTCATGGCTATCATAGCCAGGTTATGAGCGTTCATAATGTCGTTGATGTCGCCGGTAAGCCCCATGGAAAACTCGGTCATGGGGATGAGCAGGGCGTTGCCGCCCCCCGCCGCCGTGCCCTTGATGTTCATCGTGGGGCCGCCCGAAGGCTGCCTCAGGGCGCCGCCGACATTCAGCCCGCGCTTGCCCATGCCCTCCATAAGACCGCAGGAGGTGGTGCTCTTACCCTCCCCCAAAGGCGTGGGCGTTATCGCCGTCACCTCGATGTACTTGCCATCTTTCTTATTCTTGAGGCGGTCGATAATCTTCATGAAATCGAGCTTGCATAATCTGCCGTAGGGGATAATCTCGTCCTCCTCCAGCTTCAGCTTCTCCCCCCACTCGTCGGGGGTGGGCATGTTCTCCTCAGCCGCCTCCGAAATCTGCCAGTCCTTCATTTTTACTGCGTCGTAGGCCACGGGAACCTCCTCATTTATTACTATCTAGGGCTATTTTGTTTTCCCTGCTACCTTAACGGCGGACAGCAGGGCTTTATAGATATTCCTGACTTCACCAGCCACCTTGGGGCTGGCATCGAGGATGGGGAGATTGGACAGGTCGGCGTCGACCAGGGCCTGGTCGTAGGGGATAAAACCGAGGAACTTAAACTCGGGCAGGCTGGAGATGATGAACTCCTTCTCAGGTTGGCTGCGGACTTTGTTAGCCACGACGGCGATATTGTCCAGGCCGATTTCCTGGGCAAGGGTGGTGATTCTGCGGGCGGTCTCGATACTGCGCCGGCCCGGCTCCACGACTACAATCAATACATCCACCGCCTTGGCGGTGGCTCGGCCCAGGTGCTCGACGCCCGCCTCCATATCCATAATAACGACTTCGTCTCTTCTCAGCAGCAGGTGGCTAATCAGTGCCTTCAACAGGGAGTTTTCAGGGCAGTAGCAACCGGTGCCCCCCTGCTTCACCCGCCCCATCACCATTAATCTTATGCCGTTATGTTTGAGGGAATACTTCTCGGGCAAATCATCTACCTTGGGATTCAGCTTAAACAAGCCCGATGACTTACCCGCGGGCACGCCCGTGCGCTCCTCAATGAGCTCGCTCATCTCGGATACAGGGGTTATCTTCTCGGCATGGGGAAAACCGAGGGTGGCCGCCAGATTGGCATCAGGGTCGGCATCGATGGCTAAAACACCGTAGCTAGCCTCAGCGAAAGTTCGGGAAAGGAGAGAGGCTAACATAGTCTTCCCCACTCCACCCTTACCGCTTATAGCAATCTTCATAAAAACCTTGTTTTTACCACAATAAAGCTGAGACTTTGAGGGGAAAGTTCTCAGCTCCAACTGCCAGTGTTATCAGGTAGCACCCAAACTTTAGTTTATCCGACTGCGAGATATAAGTCAAGCAAATTGTCGCCTATTCCCAGCCCTAGATTTGCCCGCTTTCCTGCTCCTCTATCAGCCTCTCCCCGTACTCGCGCAAAACCTTAGCCCGTTCCGCGGGCACCTTCTTCGATTCCAGGTAGGCTTTCAGGGCTTGGGTGGGGGTAATCTCCTCGGCTGTCCCCTCCCCCAGCCTCACCCGCGTCTCCCGTCTGATTTCCTTGGCGATGGTGAAGTGGTGCGCTTCTTTCAGGGCTTCCCTGATGTCGCTGTCCCTGAGCTGCCCTTCCAGCTCGGCGGGCAGGCTGACCTGGAGCCGCACGATGGCGTCTTTGATATTGTCCGCCTGCTCGGTGATAGCCTTAAGCACGGCAGCCGTCGGCTCGATATCATCAGGCTCAACCTTAACGCTGACGGTAACGAAGCGGCGTCCCTCCAAAGGGTGAAAGTCGAAGCTGACTTGTCTCTTGCCCGTTTCGCTATCTGCCTCAATCTCCACCAAATAAAACCCCTTGCTGTCCTCAGCCTCGCCGAAATCCAGCCGTTCCAGGCTGCCGGCGTAAACCACGGGCGGCTCCTCGTTCAAGACCTGGTGCTTATGAATATGCCCCAGGGCGATATAGTCGAAGGCGGGATGAACAACGTTGCTCACCATCAGGGCGTGCTCCTGCCCGATAGTCATTGAGCTCTCCGAGCCTACTTTAGCCCCGGTCACCCAGACGTGCGCCGCCAGCACGGCGGGCAGTTCGGGGTCGAGCTCTTTAGCCTTGGCAGCGATAACCTCGGTCATCGCCGCCTGCAATCGCTGGTTTATCTGCTCGAAGGTAAGGTTCTTGGTATCTTCTTTAGTCAGCAGGGCGCTGCGCCTCAGCCAGGGCAAAGAAGCGACCTGGACTATACCGCTGGGCGTCGGGATACGGTAAACCCCGGGGCGGTTGGAGACATAGACGTTTTTCACCGTCAGGGTATCGAAGATTTCGGTGGTGGTGGCTTTGCCGATAGCGTTGGGCAGGTCGTGGTTGCCGACGAGGAGGAAGATGGGGACACCGCCGGTGGACAGCCGATTAATGCGCTTGGCAAACTCCCGCTGCTGGGTCTGGCTCGGCTCACGGCTCTTATAGGCATCGCCGCAGAAGA
>SOKR01000058.1 GCA_004375675.1 Dehalococcoidia bacterium | reverse complement strand
CGGGCGGGAAGCAGGACTCACGCCACCAGAAGGGAGGGGAGGAAACAAACCCAGATTAAGGAGTTTAACTCATTAGGGCGGGCTGGGTTGAGAAGAAAGACCAACGTTCGCCAAGGTGGGGAGGAGAAAGTTTGGGGATAAAACAAAAAGGGGAGCGTACGCCCCCCTTTACGCCTGATCCTCTCTTAGCTTATAGCGCTGTATCTTACCGGTGCTGGTCTTGGGCAGTTTCTTGGTGAACTCTATCCACCGCGGGTATTTATAAGGCGCTATGCTCTTCTTGACAAAGAGTTGAATATCCTTGACCAGTTTGTCCGACGGGCGACGGCCCTTCTTGAGTGCAACATATGCCTTGGGCTTAACCAAGCCATGTTCGTCTTTTTTAGCCACCACCGCCGCCTCTAGCACCGCCGGGTGGGAGACCAGGGCGTCTTCGACCTCAATAGGCGAAACCCATATACCGCCCACCTTAAGCATATCATCGCTGCGGCCACGGTAATAGTAGTAACCTCGGGCATCACGGTAGTACCTGTCTCCGGTGTTAAACCACTCTCCCAGCATGGAGGTCTTGGTCTTCTCAGAATGGCGATAGTAATAAAGTGCCGTTGATTCTCCTTTTACCTGCAGAGTACCCACCTCACCATCAGGCACCTCTTCACCTTCGTCATCGATAATCTTAGCCTGATAGCCGGGGACAAGTTTGCCTGAACTGCCCGGTTTGATGTCACCAGGGCGGTTTGAAATAAAAATGTGCAATAGCTCGGTGGAACCGATACCGTCCAGGATTTCCAACCCGAACCTCTCTTTCCATTCATTGAAGATTTCTTTGGGCAGGGCTTCACCGGCCGAGGTACAGATGCGCAAGGAGGACAAATCGTATTTTTTCTCGGCGCCTTCTACCTCAAGCATATTGGCATAAAGCGTTGGTACACCGAAGAATACCGTCGGGTGATAGCGGTCTATGGTGGCGAATATGGTCTCGGGGCGGGGTCTATCGGGGAGCAGAACCACCGAAGCGCCAATAGCCAGGGGATAGAAGAAGCTGTTACCCAGCCCGTAGGCGAAGAAAAACTTGGATGCCGAAAAGACTAAATCGCCCTGAGTAATACCCAAGACAGCTTTAGCATAGCTATCAATACAACTGAAGACATCGTTCTGCAGGTGAACCGCCGCCTTGGGCACACCGGTGCTGCCCGAGGTATAATTCCAGAAAGCGGCATCTTCAAAGGTAGTATAAGCCACATCCAGTTTATCGGAGCAACGGCTAACGATGTCATTAAACGAGATATGATAAGCCCTGGTTTTCTCGCCGACGATGATAGTATTTTCCAGGTAGAGAAACTTATCCCTGAAGCCTTCAATCGCCTCAATAAAATCGCTGTCGGCGATAAGGGTGCGGGCACGGCTGTTATTCAGCAGGTAACGGTAGTCGTGCATGGTGTACATATAGTTGACCGGAGTCGGAATAGCGCCGATTTTTATGGCGCCATAGAAGCAGGCCATCGCCTCGGGGGAATCGTACATGACCATCATCACCCGCTCTTCCATATGCACGCCCAGTATCTTAAGCGCATTGCCCACCCGGTTTATCATACTCTGCATTTCGGCGTAGCTATAGGTCTTGTCCTTGTAGTACACCGCCACCTTATCCCCCAACCCCTTTTCCACCATCTCGTCAATCAGCTTGGTGGTCACATTGTAGTACTGGGGAATATCGCTCTGGTATTTATATTTTTCCATATCAACTCCCGGCTCACATCAGGCAAAGATTAGCTATGTATTTAGTTTACAATAAATTCTGCCTTTTGACAAAATTGACACCCTATAAAGCATACCGTTAGAATATCATCTACTCTTTAACCAAAAAGGGAGAAAATGCATCAGCAGACTACTCTGGATAACGGCCTGCGGGTTATTACCACCCCCATGCCCCAAACCCGCTCGGTATCCATCTGCATTTTTATCGGGGTCGGCTCCAGGTACGAGACCGAGCCGCAGGCGGGCGTCTCCCATTTCATCGAGCACCTGTGCTTCCGGGGCACACCCAAGCGCACCACCGCTAGGGAAATCTCCGAGGCAATCGAGGGGGTGGGGGGAATCATCAACGCCGGCACCGATAAAGAACTGACCGTTTTCTGGTGCAAGGTAGCTCAACCCCACCTCCCCCTGGCGCTGGACGTGCTGGCCGACATATTGCGTAATTCCCGGTTCGACCCGCCCGACATCGAGCGCGAGCGCCAGGTTATCACTGAAGAAATTAACATGAGCAAGGATTCCCCCTCCCAGCTGGTCAACATGCTCATCGATGAGTTGCTCTGGCCCCGACACCCGCTGGGGAGAGACATCGCCGGCAGCAAAGAATCGGTAGCCGCCATCACACGGGAGATGATAGTCGAATACCTGGGGCATCAATACCTGCCCGCTAACACCGTGGTCAGTGTCGCCGGCGCCGGAGAGCACGGGGAGATGGTAAGCACCGTCGAGCAAGTCCTGGGCGAATGGAGCGGCCCGAAAACCCGCCCCACCTATTCCCCCTATAAAGAGCAAAGGTTTCCCCGGCTACGTATCGAGGAGAAAGACACCGAGCAAGCCCACCTTTGCCTGGCATTAAGTGGCTTGCCGCTGCTCCACCCCAAGCGCTTTACCCTCGACCTGCTTAATGTCATCCTGGGAGAAGGCATGAGCAGCCGCCTCTTTACCGAAATTCGCGACCGTATGGGACTGGCCTACAGCATCCATAGCTATACCGAGCACTTCGCCGACACCGGCTCGATTGCCGTTTACGCCGGGGTAGAACCCAAAAACCTGCAGGTAGCCGTCAAGGCTATAATTGAGCAACTCTCCCGTCTCAAGGAGCCGGTACCCCAGGCGGAACTGACCAAAGCCAGGGAGCTATCCAAGGGACGCCTGCTGCTGCGCATGGAGGATAGCCGCAGCGTCGCCGGCTGGATGGGAGGGCAGGAGATTCTCACCCAAAGTATCCTCAGCGTCGACCAGGTAATAGCCATCGTCGACGCCATCACCGCCGAGGAAATCAAAGAACTGGCCTGCGAACTGCTGGTCTCAAGCCAGCTTCGTCTGGCGGTGGTCGGTCCCGTGGCCGACGAGCCGCTGGAGGAAATACTCGTACTATGAAAAGAGCCGTCCTTCTCTTGAAGGACGGCTCCTCGATACAACTAAAGGAAAGGATTACATCATCCCTTCCATGCCACCCATACCGCCCGGAGGCATTGCCGGCTTATCCTTCTCGGGTATATCAGCCACCAGAGACTCGGTAATCAAGACCATGACGGCGATACTAGCGGC
This sequence comes from Dehalococcoidia bacterium, assembly GCA_004375675.1. Taxonomy (GTDB): domain Bacteria; phylum Chloroflexota; class Dehalococcoidia; order Dehalococcoidales; family BS750m-G39; genus E44-bin88. The sequence continues at coordinate 7,193 of SOKR01000058.1, read as the reverse complement.
GTTCTCCAGGGCCGACCTTACCACCTTGGTCGGGTCGATAATGCCCTTCTCCACCATATCGCCGAACTCATCGGCTTCGGCATCATAGCCAACGCCGGCTTTGCTCTTCTTCACCGCGTCGACTATCACCGAACCATCCTGACCGGCATTCTCGGCAATCCAGCGAATCGGTGCTTCCACCGCTTTGCGGACGCTGTTAACGCCGGTAAGCTCATCGCCGCTGGCTTCCACCTTCTTTAGAACCGCGGTAGCCCGCAGCAGAGCCACCCCACCACCGGGCAGAATGCCCTCTTCCACCGCCGCCCGGGTGGCCGACAGCGCGTCTTCGACCCGGTGCTTCCTCTCTTTAAGCTCGACCTCGGTAGCAGCGCCAACCTTGATGACGCCGACACCACCGACAAGCTTGGCCTGTCTTTCCTGAAGTTTCTCGCGGTCGAATTCGGAGTCAGTCTCTTCTATCTGGGCCTTAATCTGCTTGATTCTGGCTTTAATGGCTGCCTCGGAGCCCTTACCCTCGACGATGGTGGTGTTGTCCTTATCCGAGGTCACCCGACGGGCACGACCCAGGTCTTCCACGGTAACCGAGTCCAGCTTGCGCCCGACTTCCTCCGAGATGACCTTGCCCCCGGTGAGGATGGCGATGTCTTCCAACATTGCCTTGCGCCGGTCGCCGAATCCGGGCGCTTTAACCGCCAGTACGTTTATGGTGCCCCGCAGCTTATTGACCACCAGGGTGGCCAGGGCTTCGCCTTCTACGTCCTCGGCGAGAATCAACAGGTTCTTGGATACCTGCAGTACTTTTTCCAGAGCCGGCAGCAGGTCGGACATCGCCGAGATTTTCTTGTCGGTGATGAGGATGTAGGGGTCTTCTATCTCCGTCTCCATCTTCTCGGCATTGGTGATAAAGTAGGCGCTCATGTAACCGCGGTCGAACTGCATGCCTTCCACGTAGTCCGTCTCGTACTTTATCCCCTTGGACTCTTCAACGGTGATAACGCCGTCCTTGCCCACCTTTTCCATCACCTCGGCAATCAGGTCGCCGATCTCTTTGTCCTTAGCGGTGATGGTGCCTACCTGGGCAATCTGTTCCTTACCCTTGACCTCAACCGATACCCGCTTTAGCTCCTCGACGATGGCCTGGGTCGCCTTCTCGATGCCCCTCTTGAGGGCTATGGGCTCAGCCCCCGCCGCCACGTTCTTGAAGCCTTCACTGATAATGGCATGAGCCAGTACCGTGGAGGTGGTGGTGCCGTCTCCGCAGGCGTCGTTGGTCTTGGTGGCTGCCTCCTTCACCAGTTGAACGCCCATATTCTCAAAGGGGTCGGGGAGCTCAATATCCTTGACAATAGTGACCCCGTCATCAATGACCGACGGCACCCCCCATTTCCTGTCCAGCGCCACACAATGACCCTTGGGGCCCAGAGTCACCTTGACCGCGTCGGTCAGGGTGTCTATCCCCTTCTTTATCGCGTGCCTGACTTCTTCACCAAATATAATCTGCTTAGCCATTTTGCCTCCTTACTTCTTGCTAGCCTTCTTGGCTAAAATGTCGTTCTCAGTCAGTATCATCAGTTCCTCGCCGTCGATCTTAATCTCGGTGCCGCCGTATTTGACATAGAGCACCACATCGCCGACCTTAACGTCCATAGCTATCCGTTTGCCATCCTCGGTTAGCCTTCCCGGACCGACCGCCAATACCTTTCCTTCCTGGGGCTTCTCTTTGACAGTATCAGGCAGGACAATGCCCCCCTTGGTAACCTCCTCCCTCTCAATAGGCTTAACCACTACCCGGTCAGCCAACGGTTTAAGCGAAATCGCCATTCTAATCCTCCTTATTCTAGCTCAATTACTACTCTTATTTTAGCACTCTCGGACGGAGAGTGCTAACGCTTTATCATAACCCAACTGGGCTAAAACTACAACTTAGTAAATAGACAGTTACAGTTAATTTCAGCCGTTTACAGCCATCTATAGTTATAGGATAGCCTTTTATCTTGATAAAGCGTTCCGATTAACCCAGTTTAAGGCCAGGGACAACATCGAGGTCCAGGCTGTTCGTCTTGCCTGCCTGCAGGCGGTAGTAGCCGCAGGTGGCAATCATAGCCGCGTTATCGGTGCAGAGGATGGGCGGGGGAACGAGAACAGGGAGGGGGGAACTTTCCGTCAATAGCTGCCGCAGCCTTGCGTTGGCCGCCACCCCACCCGCCAGCAAGACCTGCTTTGCCCGACGCTCCTTGGCGACGGCCACTGTTTTAGTAACCAGAACATCAACCACCGCTTCCTGGAAGCTGGCGGCGGCGTCAGCCGCCGACGAAATCTTGCCCGCTTCCACCAGACGCAGTAGCGCCGTCTTAACCCCGCTAAAACTAAAATCACTGCTCCCCTTGAGCCAGGCGCGGGGCAGGGGAATAGAGGCCGTGCCACTCCTGGCTGCCTGCTCGATAGCCGGACCGCCGGGATAGCCCAGGCCCAGTATTCGGGCGGCTTTATCGAAGGCTTCGCCAGCGGCATCATCCCTGGTCCGCCCCAGCACCGCGTAATCGCCGTGCCCCCGCACCAGCACCAGGTCGCTATGCCCCCCGGAAACGATAAGGCATATAAGGGGAAACTCAATGCTCTCGTCCCCCAGCCAGTTGGCGTAGAGATGGCCCTCAAGGTGGTTAACCCCGATAAGGGGCAAATTATGAGCCAGAGCCACCGCCTTAGCCGCGTTCACCCCCACCAACAGCGAGCCCGCCAGGCCGGGGCCAACGGTAACGGCAATGCCCGACAGGTCTTCCCAGCTAACTCCAGCCTCAGCCATTGCCTGCTTCAGTATGGGGATAATGGACAGCAGGTGCTGGCGGGAAGCCACCTCGGGGACAACCCCACCATAGCGGGCGTGGATTTCCACCTGAGAGGCAATCTGATTGGAAAGTACTCTTCTGCCATCCTCAACCACCGCCGCCGCCGTCTCATCGCAGGAGGTCTCTATAGCTAAGATTTTCATGCCTCTGCATTATAACATAGCTACCGCGCCGCCGAATAATGTTTTTTTGACAGAGATGAGGGGCAACGTGCCCCCAGGTTAAGGAGTTTAACTCATTAGGGCGGGATTCGGGTGAGAAGCGGCTAGAGATTGCTTCGTCGCTACGCTCCTCGCAATGACAGTAAGGAAAAGCGTTCCCCGCATTGACAGGGGTGGGGAGAGAAGTATATAGAGGTTACACCTCTGTAGGGTGGGTTTTGGGTGGGAAGAAAAGCGATGGGGAGGGGCAAATAAGACATATAGCCCTTTTGACACACCCACTAGCCAGTGATATTATGACGAAAAGATGAATAATCGGGATATACCGCTAAGAGTGGGGTGATACTATATGTCTGGCATTGAAACCCTGTACCTGGTACTGCTTATTGTCTGCCTCTTCTTATCCGCCTTCTTTTCAGGCTCGGAGACAGCCTTTATCTCCTTGCAGAAGATAAGGGTGCAACACCTGGTCGATACCAAAGTGAGGGGAGCAAAGCGGGTTGCCAAGATGATGGAACGACCGGAGAAGTTTCTCTCCACCGTACTGCTGGGCAACAACCTGGTAAACACCGCCGCCGCTGCCTTAGCTACATTTCTGGCCATCCGCTTCTGGGGGGCGCAGTGGGGTGTCCTCATTGCCACCATCGTAGTAACCATTGTGCTCTTGATATTCTGTGAGACCACCCCCAAGACCATAGCCACCCGCCATGCCGAAAGGCTATCTCTCGCCCTTGTCAGACCGATAGGGGTGCTCTCCTGGCTGCTTACCCCCTTTGTGGTGGTGCTGAGCTGGATTGCCTCCGGGTTTGCCAAGATGTTCGGCGGGACGGTGGTGCCCCGGTCACTGGCCAGCGAGGAGGAAATCCGAACCATGATATCGATGGGGCATAAAGAGGGTACGGTGGAAGAGGAAGAGGCCGAGATGCTGCACAATGTATTTGAGTTCGGTAACCGCCCGGTCCTGGAGGTAATGGTGCCGCGCACCGAGGTAATATGGGTAACCAAGGGCACCAAGATAGCCGAGTTCCTTAAACTTTACGCCGAAAACCCGCTATCCCGCTTTCCGGTATATGAGGATAACATAGATAACGTCATCGGCATCCTGGCCGTAAAGGATATACTCATGGCCCAGGCCAAGGGTCAACTCAATAATAAAAGCACGATTGGCGACCTGATTCGCCCGGCTTACTTTGCCCCTGAGACCAAAAGGGTCAGCGAGCTCTTTACCGAGATGAGGGACAAAAACTACCGGATGACGGTGGTGGTCGACGAGTTCGGCGGCACGGCTGGCGTCGTCAGCTTAAGCGGGTTAATGGAGGAAATCGTCGGTCCGGTGGGCGATGAACTGGCGGCAATAGAGAAAGAATACGAAAGCATTGACGAGTACACCTTCCAGATTGACGGCGGGATGCGGGTGGAAGAAGCCAATGAGGAGATGGACTTGAGCCTCCCCGAAGGCGAAGACTACGAGACGGTAGCCGGCTTTGTCCTTGACCTATTGGGGCACATACCAAGAGAAGGCGAGCGGCTGAAGTATAAGAGGCTGAAGATAGTTATCACCGAGATGCGGGGGATGAAGATAGAGAAGATACGATTGACCAAGGAAAAACATGCAGCGACTTCGGATTAGGTTCAGCCGAGGCGAAGAGATAAAGTTCATTTCCCATCTGGATATAATGCGCCTCTGGCAAAGAGCCCTCCAACGCGCCGAAATCCCGCTGGCTTACACCGAGGGCTTCAGCCCCCACCCCCGTATATCGCTGGCGGCGCCGCTGGCGGTGGGAATAACCAGCCAGGCGGAGCTGATGGATGTCTTCTGCAGCAAATGGGTCTCCCCTCATTTCTTCACCGATGCCGTGAGCCAGCAACTGCCGGCCGGGATTGAAATACTGCAGGTCTATTCGGTCGCCCCGACCATGCCCTCGCTGCAATCACAGGTCGGCTACGCCGAATACGAGGTCGAGCTGGAAACGGAGAAGGACCAGCCAGGCGTAAAGGCGGCACTGGCCTCATTGCTATCGGCAGAGCAGTTACCCTGGCACCACGAAAGGGATACCGGCACCAGAAACTATGACCTGAGGGCTTTAATCGAAGACCTCTGGCTTATCGAATGGCGCCAGGGCTACTCCCACCTGGGCATGAGGCTGCGCTGCGACAGCGGTGGCTCGGGGAGGCCGGAGCAGGTAGCCGCCGCCCTGGGATTCAGCCACCCCACCTCCATCCGCCGCAGCAAACTTCTGCTGAAAACAGCTTGAGGGATAAAGCACATGAAAGGGGAAAAACGGTCGTCATCATTGGAACAGCGGGTGCTGGGCTTCATCCAGGAGCACCGGCTGGTATCAGACGGCGAGAAGCTGGTGGTGGCGGTGTCGGGAGGGGCGGATTCGGTTTGCCTGATTCATATTCTGGCTAATCTTCAGGAAGAGCTTAAACTAAAGCTGCACATAGCTCACCTCAACCACCAGCTCCGGGGCGCTGATTCCGACGCCGATGCCGAATATGTCGCCTCGCTGTCCCGAAAGCTCGGTATTCCAGCCACTATCGAGAAACGGGATGTGAAGGGCTACCAAGCCCGAGAGCGCCTGTCGCTGGAAGAAGCCGCCCGTGAGGTAAGATACCGCTTCCTGGCTCAAGTAGCCAGGTCCATCGGCGCCGGGCAGGTGGCAGCGGGGCACACCCGGGACGACCACATAGAGACGATATTGATGCACCTCATCCGGGGAAGCGGCACCCGCGGTATGCGGGGATTGCAACCAGCTACCTTATGGCAGTCAGGAGCCGAAAGCCTGACTATCATAAGACCTCTGCTGGAGGTAAGCCACGAGGAGACGGAGGAGTACTGCCGCCAGCATCAGCTTATACCCCGGCTGGATGCCTCCAACCTTTCCCTATCGCCGCTGAGAAATCGGGTCAGGCAGCAGCTCCTGCCCCTGCTCAAGAGCTATAACCCCGCTGTCGCCGAAGCCCTGCTCCGCACCGGGCGTATCGCCGATGACGACATTAACTTTCTCGACGAACAGGTTGCCCGATTATGGGATAAGGTTATCCGACAGGAGGGAAAGGGCCTTATTTTAGACAAGGCAGGCTTCGAGCAGTTACCCCCCGCCCTGAAGCGCTATCTGCTCCGCAGCGCGGTGGAAAGGCTGCTCGGCAGCGCCAAGGACATCGAGATGCGTCATATTGAAGAGATGATGTCCTTAGCGACTAAAGCGGCGGGAAAAAGGCTCAGCCTGCCCGGAGGCCTGACCTTCGCCGTAGAATATGACCGATACCTGTTGACCCCCGACCCCACCGCCCTATCCCCCCTCCCACCACTCAAGGGTGAGTTTCCGCTCAACATTCCCGGCGAAACATTGCTACCCGGCTGGCGGGTAGAAGCGACTATTGTAGAACGAGGAGAGATGAGCGATGAAGACGATTTCACCGCCTACCTTGACCCGGCTAAAAGCGGCGACAGGCTTCTGGTGCGGCCCCGGCGGCGGGGGGACAGGTTTCAGCCGCTGGGCTTAAGTCAATCCAAAAAACTGGGTGAGTTTATGATAGACGCCAAAATTCCCCAGGCCTGGCGCGGGCGAATTCCCCTCGTCTGCTCAGAGGAGCAAATACTCTGGGTGGTCGGCTGGCGCCTTGACGAGCGGGCGAAGGTCAGCCGGGATACTAAACAGGTTTTGCTTCTGAGGTTTGAGGCGGATTAAAAACCCTACATTATGCGCTTGAGCCGTGGGTTAGGGGTAATGCCGGGGATTCGGCCCCGCTTGGCTATCGGCTTACCCTCTATCTCATGGAGGTCGGCGGTAAAGTCGATGGGCTTAGCCCCGCTGATATAGCTGCCGACGCCGAAGGCATCAACCGGCGCCCCCGCCTCGATAAACTGCCCGATGCGCTCCAGGTTAATGCCGCCGCTGGCGAAAATCTTGACCTTCTTGAAGCCGGCCATATCCAGCTTGGCCCTGACCTCTTTGACCAGCCCCGGGGTAACCCTACCCCGCTCCGGCGGGGTATCGAGGCGCACGCTGGCGAGCTTCTTGCCCAGGGCCTGCGCCACCCGCACCGATTCTTCCACCTCGTCCTTAAAGGTATCAACCAGGGCAACGCGGGGGACTCCGGCTGGAATATGCTTATCGAAGGCGCGGGTAGCTTCAACCGTATCCCCGATAACTAAAATCAGGGCGTGGGGTATCGTCCC
>SOKR01000130.1 GCA_004375675.1 Dehalococcoidia bacterium | reverse complement strand
TAGGTGCCGACCAGGCTGCCGTCGCTGGCAAGAAGCTTGGTCACATTATCGTCCAAGTTATTGGCGACCCAGATGTTCTCGCCGTCAAAGCAGAGGGCTACGGGCAAGTCGCCCACGCCGTAGGTGCCGACCGGGCTGCCGTCGCTGGCTTTCAACTTGGTCACATTATCGGGGTTGACATTGGCTACCCAGATGTTCTCACCATCGAAGCAGATGGCCCCGGGGTAGCTGCCGACGCCGTAGGTTATACCCGTCTCATTCGCCTCCCACCACCGCAGCAAAGCAATCTGCATAGGGTTCAACGAAGTCCCTGGGGGTCCCACCGGGCCCGGATATCCCATTAGCCCACTGTCTCCCCGTGTTCCCGTCTCTCCCTGCGGCCCCGCTGGTCCCTGTTCTCCCTGAGGCCCCGCTGGTCCCGTTCTACCCGGTGGCCCCGCTGGTCCCTGAGGTCCTGCTGGCCCCTGAGGTCCCGCCGGACCCTGTGGCCCCTGAGCCCCCTGCCCCAGGTCACAGGCGGCTAGCGGCACCAGAATCAAGGCTAAAATCACCAGAAAAATGACTATCTTAAACGCTTGCTTCATTTCGCCCTCCTTTGCTGTTTTATTTTTCAGCACCGAAAAAACAAGGGTATCATGGCCAAAAACTCAGCTCATGAATACCCCCGGATTGTTAACTAAAAATTCAGGATATTATACCACAATATTTAGCCTGACAGCATCCTAAAGCAAAAACTTCTTAACCGCCGCCAGAATACGCCCTTGAGGACGGCGATACCATATAACCGCACCTCTTTGGACTTACCTATTGCAAAAGGGTTATCTGTATTGTATAATGCTCCACTATACCTGGCAGCGCTAGGTAAATATAAGGAGGCGTATAGAAGATGAGATTGAAAGGCTGGAGCCTGGGCTTAACCATTGTGGGTCTAGTCCTGGTTGTTTTCGCCCTGGTTTGGTCGCTGGCTATTTTCCCCGCCATGGCTAAAATACCTACAGATTACGAACGGGAATATACATTTGAGGGTTTCATCTTGCAACTAAACTCGGAGACAATGTCTTTAGATGAAATCCCTACTAATGTAGTTCGTTTACTGACGGCAACTGGAACCCAAGACGATGTGTTACTTCTCCAACAGGAGGTTAATTTCTACCACGCGGAAGCGGGGATTCTGCTTACAAGCTCCTCCGAGGTCTATGGCCTCGATAGGACGACCCGCGAGAACGTGTCCGGCTATGGCGATATGGACCGTTCCGGTCAGTTTACCTTCCCGGCCGGAGTGGAGCAAGAGACCTATACCTTCTGGTCTTCATCGGCAATGACTACACTTCCCGCCAACTTCGTCAGCGAGGAGACATTCCAAGGGATTACGGTCTATAACTTCAAGATTGATAGCGAGAATTTAGCCGCCGGCACAATGGAGGGGATCGGCTTGCCGCAAACGATGGACGTTTTTTGTGAAATCAAGGTAGAGCCGGTTAGCGGTATCCCTGTCTATACCACTTCCATGACAACCGTAAAGGCACCACTAACGCCTGAAGGCCCGATACCTATTTACGTAAACTACTTTGCCTTTACCAGTGAAACAACCGACGAGATGGTAGATCTGGCCGAGAGTACCCGCAGTACGATACTCTGGTTCTCGGTCTATGGCTTCTGGATTGTCATAGCCTTGGGCGCAGCTCTGGTTGTGACCGGGGTAGTGAAAGCTATCCGCAACAAAGAATAAGCAGCCCGGCTAATCCCTATATAAATCAAAGCTAAGGGGTTGAAAGCCAAGGCACGTTCTGTATGGTGCTTTCAACCCCTATCTTTGACGCCTGGTGCACGGCCCTAAAGCAAAAACTTCTCAACCGCCGCTGCCACCCCGCTCCTCCCCACATCCTCGGTGACGCGGTGGGCTACCGCCTTGACCTCATCGGGGGCGTTGCCCATAGCCACCGCCAGCCCGGCGATAGAAAGCAGGCTGATATCGTTGGTGCCGTCCCCGATAGCCATAACCTCGCTCAGCGATACCCCCAGGTGCGAAGCCAGTGCCGTCAGCGCCTTCCCCTTGGAAACCTCGGGAGCCAGCACGTTAATGAACTCGACTCCGGGATAGGCCGGCGAGCGGGCTGCCGAAAAGCGCAGGCTGCGGTCGAAGCGGTTGCGAAAGCTCTTAGCCTTAGCCACCTCCTCGGCGTCGCGCGTTATCAACCCCCCCTTAATAAACTTCTCCCCACCCCCCAGCTCGGCAAAATCAACCACCATCGGCTCCAGCTTAAAGTAATTACGATGAATTTCGGTCGCCCAGTTCTCCCACTCGACGAAATAGTCCGTCGCCGAATAAAGCTCCAGGTAGATGTCGTTCTTGCGGACGAACTCGACCATCTCCTCCACCACCCCCCTCCCCAGCGGCTCGACATAGAGTTCCTCATCCGGTCCCGAGACCAGCGCCCCGTCGAAGAAGATGTGATAGCCGTCCAGCGAAAGCTCGTCGACAATCCAATGGCAACCCTGTAACGCCCGCCCCGTGGAGAGGCAGACCTTTACCCCCGCCCGCTGGGCTGCAGCCAGCGCCTCCTTGTCCTCTTTCGAGATACCCCCCTCGCTGCCCAGCAAGGTGCCGTCAATATCTACTACCAGCAGCCTGTAATTCATTCAATCCCCTTTCTAGATAACCAAAAACGCCTCAATCATTATAAAAAAGGCGGACCTTCTCCGCCCCTAATTCTATCATCAGCGGCACTAAAATTCCAAGTCGAACCAGCCCCCCGGTTTTTCTTCCCACACCACCCCGATTTTATCTATTCCCGCCCACCGTCCTTTAAGGTAAAGAGGGGCTACGCCCCTCTTAAAAACACCCCCAAAATAAGGAGTTAATAGAGGTCTAACCTCTATTGGGTGGGACGGGGCAGGGGCAACGTGCCCCCAGGTTAAGGAGTTTACTCATTAGGGCGGGCTGGGTGGGTCAGAAAAAACCTTC
>SOKR01000135.1 GCA_004375675.1 Dehalococcoidia bacterium | reverse complement strand
AAAGGAGCTCAAAGACCTTCTAGAGTGCACGATGGTGAACTACGTGGCCCTCTCGGTGACGCGGATAGGTATGGCCGAGGAGGTTGATGTTGAGGAGGGGGAATAGGGGTGGGGGTTGACAAATGTATATAAAATGATACTGTAGTTGACAACTGGGTATAAGAGTTTTGGTTAATAGTATGACCAGGGGTCAGGTGTCTCGTGCAAGATAATAAAGACGAGGAACTGATTTTCGGCAAGTACGATGGCATTGGGCGTGTTGTAGATACCCGTCATTTTGACACGTATGGAATAGTTGGCTACGGAGACTTCGATGCAGATGAACCACACGGATATAATACCGGGCAATGTATAGATGTACTAGTCACTGAAGGAGTAGTCTTTCGCAAACGCTGGCACCATAAAGGTGAAACAGTTGAACATATATGCTCTCGTGGCAGAGATATCTATATTATTGGCAAGCCTCAAGTCGGTGATATGGTTGGCTTCCGCTCTGAGAGTTATTATGCCCAAATATGGGAAAAGATTGAAATTCCTCCTGGGTACACTCCTTCTAAAAGAAAACGGTCCCGCAAAGTTAGCCCCCCCAAAAAACCATCGGTTACTTTACCTGCGAACAAAAAAGTCAGCAGGGAAGCTGTAAAACTAGAGACAACCAACCCCTCAGAAGCACTAAAGCTATATAGTCAATTAGAAAGCGAAAATGCGGAGTTTTACAAGGGTATTTTTACCGCTGGGATGATCGGCTTCATCCTCGGCTTTATCGTCATTTTTTACGGTGCCGAGTATATGGGCATCGAAAAGGAGAGCTTGCTTCTCCCGTTAATCTGGTACTCGATTGGCTTCCTCATCCTTTTATCAATATGGGCGCCAAAGGCAAGCAGACGATTCAGAGGAGCGAATATATTTTGGATACCGCTAGTTGCAGTTTTTTATGCTGGGGCGAAAATGATAGAGGCCATTTTCTTTTTTATAAGCATGTTGATCATCGCATTAGTCTCCACACTCGCAATTTATAGCATTATAAGAGTAATTCATTATTTCATCTTTGGGGGACCTTTCGTATTCAATTCACTGTTCGAGGTAGATGCTGTCCGCTGGCCAATATCAATCCTTTTTATTGCGTTATTTATCGCAAGTTTTCTATTCTTAGGATTGTTCGACGTCAGCATACCCAAAAGGCCAACAATACCATTAATATTCAGAGTAATCAGGCTTAAAAAGAGAGAGGCGTTATCTACTATGGCATTGTTTGTTGTATTGATTCTTCTTGCGCTGGGATGGTACTCCGATAACGTCTTCTACTACAACTTACCAGTAGGTTTAGGTCTAAGCATTATAACTGGCGGACTGATAGCCCTTGCGCTTTCAAGCGGAGAAAAAGACCATTTACTAGCCAATTTATATAGGCTGGCTAAAGCGAGATGCCTGATACGTATGGACCACGATTTTGAGGCATATTTCCCGTTGAGGTATACGCACGAAGACCGGAAAGTAGAGAAGCCCGGAGCAAAACGCTCGACTGTGGAACCACTCTTAAAAAGATTATTTTATGCCACTGTGATTATCACAGATAATAGAAATGTTAGAAACAGAAAAACTTTGTTCAAATGGTCTGATTGGGGCACCTATGTTGGCTCACATGAGTTCCGTGACGGCCGTCATTTCAAGAATGAGATATCACCACTTGAATATTTCCATGAATTTACAGATAGCGCCAGGACACTGATGGAAAAGGATGAATATTCAGAATATAGAGAGTTCATTAAGGCCAGTATAGAGAATACCGAAAAGCTAGAAGCTATTGGTAATTTTCCCCCCAAAAAAGGAGCTAAAAAATGGATATAGACCCTGAAATCCTGGTCAACCTCATCTTCTGCATCATAACCCTCGCCCTGGGCATCACCGCCTACTCCAAAATGAAAAAGCTCTGGCCCCTCTTTATCGGCATCGCCTTCGCCTTTTTCGGCGTCTCGCACCTGTTTACGATTATCGGCATAGATGACAGCCAGGAAATCGTTATGCTCGTCACCCGGATAATAGGCTACGCGCTCACCATCTTTGCCATCTACTGGTACGGCTGCCGGAAATACGCCCGATAGAGGCTGTGCCTACATCACCCCCAGCCTTATCTCCTGCGGGCTGACGCTCTCCACCGTGAGCCTGACCCCGTCGATAACGAGCTCGGTCTGCTCTCTGGGGAAGAACAGGTTCCAGGCGTAGCCCCAGGCTGCATATGGTACAAACTCCCGTTTTCGCTGCACGATGGAGAATACCTTGTCGGATGGCATACCCGCATAAACAATGCGGTCCTTACCGAACTTCAGGTGAAAACTCTCGCCCACCGCCAATACTACAGCCATATACTCTCCTTCCTGCCAAAAAATCAGGGAGGGGTAACGCCCCTCCCCGACGTCTCGCGATATTCAGTTGGTAATTGCTATCGGGCTTTTATTTCCCCTCATACTTAAAGGAGACCCTTACCTTGGCCCGGTAGTTGACAATCTTGCCCTTGTCGATCTGCATGTCCAGCTCTTCGACCTCGGCGATGCGCAGGTCGCGCAGCGTCTTGGCGGCGGTCTCCACCGCCTCCCTGGCCGCGTCCTCCCAGGACTTGGTGCTGGTGCCCACCAGAGTAATGATCTTGTAAACGCTGTCCGACATATAACCCTCCTTCTCTTTTAAAGCCAATCCCGCATATGGGGACTACTCAGTCTATAAAAATAAGCGGCGTCCTGTCAATAGCATTGTCACCGCTATCCCCAAAAGCTATACTATTAGTATGCCCGACTTCAAGATTGTCTCCGACTTCAAGATGACCGGCGACCAGCCCCAGGCTGTGGATAAGCTTGTCGAGGGTCTGGACAAAGACTTCAAGCACCAGACCCTGCTCGGCGTTACCGGCAGCGGCAAGACCTTCATCATGGCTAATGTCATCGCGCGGGCGAAAAGGCCCACGCTGGTCATCTGCCACAACAAGACTTTAGCCGCCCAGCTCTCCACCGAGTTCAAGGAGTTCTTCCCCGAAAACGCCGTGGAGTACTTCGTCAGCTATTACGATTACTACCAGCCCGAAGCCTATCTCCCCCGCACCGACACTTTTATCGAAAAGGAGATTGATATCAACGAGGAAATCGACAAGCTGCGCCACGCCGCCACCCGTTCCCTCTTCGAGCGGCGGGACGTGGTCATCGTGGCTTCCGTCTCCTGCATCTACGGGCTGGGCGAGCCCGAGGAATACCTCAGCTTTGTCCTCAGCCTCAAGCGCGGCGAAAGCTATCCCAGAAAAACACTCCTCCGCCGGCTGGTGGACATGCAGTACGAGCGCAACGACATCGACTTCACCCGCGGCCGGTTCCGCGTCCGCGGCGACACCCTGGAAATCCAGCCCGCTTATGAGGAGTTAGCCCTGCGCATCGAGTTCTTCGGCGACACGCTGGAGCGCATCATTGAAATCGACCCCCTCACCGGTGAGATGTTAAATGAGATGGAATCGGTCTCCATCTATCCCGCCAAGCACTTCGTTACCTCCCACGGCAAGCGGATGACGGCCATCGAGAGCATCAAGCAGGAGCTTGCCGAGCGCCTCACCGAGCTGAAAGGCCAGGGCAAGCTCTTGGAAGCCGCCCGCCTCGAAGCCCGCACCAACTACGATATGGAGATGCTGCGCGAAGCCGGCTACTGCCACGCCGTGGAAAACTACTCCCGCCACCTGGCGCAGCGACCCCCCGGCAGCCCCCCTTCGACGCTTTTGGACTACTTCCCTGAAGACTTCCTGCTCTTCATCGACGAGTCGCACATGACCATCCCCCAGATTCGCGGCATGTTTCGCGGTGACTCTTCGCGCAAAGAAACGCTGGTGGAGTACGGCTTCCGCCTGCCCTCGGCTTTAGACAACCGCCCCCTCAACTTCACCGAGTTCGGCCAGCGCATCAACCAGGTCGTTTACACCTCGGCAACCCCCGCCGAGTACGAGTACAAGCACAGTAAACAGGTCGTCGAGCAGCTGGTACGCCCCACCGGGCTGTTAGAGCCGACGGTTGAAATCAAGCCCACCAAGGGGCAGATCGACGACCTCCTCGACCAGATTAAGTCGCGGGTGGATAAAAAGGAGCGCTGCCTGGTGACCACCCTGACCAAGCGCATGGCCGAGGAGCTGGCCGACTATCTCATTGAGATGGGCATCAAGACCCACTATTTGCATTCCGAAATCGATACTCTGGAAAGAGTAGAGATACTGCGCGACCTCCGGCTGGGCGTTTACGACGTGGTGGTGGGCATAAACCTGCTGCGCGAAGGGCTCGACCTGCCCGAGGTCAGCCTGGTGGCGATTCTGGACGCCGATAAGGAAGGCTTCTTGAGGTCGGAAGGGGCCTTAATCCAGACGATGGGCCGCGCCGCCCGCCACATTGACGGCCGCGTCATCATGTACGCCGACACTATCACCAGGTCCATGCAGGCCGCCATTGACGAAACCAAGCGCCGCCGCCAGATTCAGCTGGACTTTAACAAAGAGCACGGCATAACCCCCCGGGGCATTAGAAAAGCCATCAGGGACATCACCGAGCGGGTCAAGGTCGCCGCCGAGGTGCGCGCCGTCTATAGCGCCACCGCCCCACCCACCCGGGAGGACGTCACCCGCCTCATTAAGGAGCTGGAAGGCCAGATGAAGACCGCCGCCCGCAACCTGGAGTTCGAAAAGGCGGCATTAATCAGGGACCGCATTATCGTCCTGAGGAAAGAGTTCGAGCCGGTGGAGATAGTGGAGATAAAAAATGACTGATGACGATTTAGATACCAAACAGGAGCGCCGCGAGAAGAAGCGCAAGAAGAAGCAGGAGCGCATGTCCAAGCATGGCAAGAACCTGGCGCGGGTTTACATGGATGCGATTTTGAAAAGATTGGGGAGGGGGAGGTAAAATTCATACACGTGCTATTGATTCAGAATCCAAATGGAGGACCCGAAGACCTGATAATAAGATAATATATTGCAAACGCTCCAAAACCACAATATAGCAACAGAAAAATCCCTGCCCCGATATTCCATCTTTTAACTTTTTTAGTAGCACCCCTCTTTAAGTCTCTGATCGCCTCTCTGGTAAAAAATGATATAAAGAAAATAATCGTAAACCCCATAAATGCAACGAGGAACCAACGTTCATTTTGCTCAGATTCAAATTGCTCAGTTGGCGATTCTATCGTAACACCAGATTCAACCCTCCTAACCTCCCCGCTCTCCTCTATTAACCCGTCTATATGTATGTCCACATCACTAGAACCTAAATATATCAATTGAATACTCGCACCGTCATTCCTTTCCAATATGCGCCACGTAACTGGAACTCTACCGTTCTCCAGCGTTTCTGCTGTATCCAATGCCCTAAACTCAGTCACATCGTATTCCCTATAACTCTTTACGATTGATACTTCTAAAATCTGTACAGGTGGATCTGTACAAATAACGATTTCTCTTAATACATTGTCACTCCTTATGCTTAAATCACCAGAATTCCAAATCGCAATCTGAACTGCTGTGATGTCTGTATCTCCTAAAGCTACTCCATCATGTATGATTTCTAGTCCTGTTACTTCCCCCATCGTTACAACTTGAGTCTTAATCGGATTAATCGCATATACTAATTCACGTTCTTTCTGATCAACAGAGTGCAGTACAAACATGAAAATAAAAGCCATAAGTGAAAGTAGCGCAACAATCAAAAAGACTAGAGGATGTTTTGCCATTTTTGCTAACAAACCAGTTTGGTTTTTTCGAGCTGGCATATCACTTCTCCTCCCCCACCCCATCATACTTCGAACTCACTTGTTAAACAAGACCCCCAAAGGACAGGAAAAGTCCCCCCACTAACAACCACCCCCAAAAGCGGGGTGTTTTTAAGAGGGGCGAAAGCCCCTCTTTTCATTAAAAGGGCGGCGGGCGGGAAAAGATAAAATCGGGGTGGGGGAAAAGATACCCATTGACAACCCCTGTTCCCGTAGTACAATGGAGGGCAGTAACTAAAACACCCAAGGAGGCAAAAATGGCAGCAGTTCCCAATGGATTAAAGTGCCTGTGCTTCGGTATGGGTCCCAAGTGCCTCGCGATAGTGGCGTGGGTCATTGAGATCCTGGCCTTGGCCAGCCTGGTGCTGGGCATAGTAAGCGGCTTCCGGAATAACGCCGTCGGCTTATGGTCAACCGAATGGTTCCTGATAGCGATTGCGCTCTTTATATGGGGTCTGTGGTTGTGGATAGCGGCCTATGCCGCCGCCAGGGAATAGAGGCTAGACCTCTTCCCCTCCCCTTTTTATGCCCTCTTCTTCGAGCTGGTCCATGATGCGGGCGGCGCGGGGATAGCCGATGCGCAACCGCCTCTGCAGGAAAGAGGTGGAGATATGCTTGTGTTCCCGCCCCAGTTGCCGGGCGGCTTCGAGCAGCGGGTCGGGTGGATAGGTTCCTCCCCCGGGGGCGGTGGCGACAATTTCCTCTATCTTTAGCGGCAGCGCTTCTTCCTTTTGCTGGCTGCCCCAGAAATAGACCAGCCTCTCCCTTTCCGCGTCGGAGACATAGCAGCCCTGAAGGCGCTTGGGCTTGGCCGCCTCGGTAGGCATATAGAGCATATCCCCCCTCCCCAGCAGCTTCTCGGCGCCCCCCATGTCGAGAATCGTCCGCGAGTCCACCTGGGAGGTAACGGCAAAGCTGATGCGGGTGGGGAAGTTGGCCTTAATCAGTCCCGTGACCACGTCCACCGAAGGTCGCTGTGTAGCCACGATAAGGTGAATACCCGTGGCGCGCGCCAGCTGGGCCAGTCGGCAGAGGACGTGTTCCACTTCGTCGAATCCGGCCATCATCAGGTCGGCAAGCTCGTCGATGACCAGCACCAGGTAGGGCAGCTTCTCGTCGCCCTGGCGGCTCTTGTTATAGCCCTCGACGTTGCGCGCGCCGTCGGCGGCGAGCTTCTGGTAGCGCTTATCCATCTCCTGATTGAGCCAGCGTAGCGTGCCCAGCGCCTTGTTGGTATCGACGATAACCGGCACGGCCAGGTGCGGTATGCTGTTAAACGGCGTCAACTCCACCCGCTTGGGGTCGACCATAATAAAGCGCACGTCGGTAGGCGTATAGTGCAGCAGCAGACAGCAGACAATAGAATTAAGACAGACCGTCTTGCCGCTGCCCGTGGCCCCCGCGATAAGCAGGTGGGGCATTCGTGATAGGTCGGCGGCGACCGCTTCGCCCCCCGCCCCCTTGCCCAGCGCCAGCGATAGCTTGGCCTTGGGCTTGAGCTTCTGGAAGACATTGGTCTCCACCACCCCCCGCAGGCTCACCAGCCCGTAGATGGTATTGGGCACCTCGATGCCCACCAGCGATTTTCCCGGCACCGGGGCTTCGATGCGGATGCTGGGCGCGGCCAGGGCTAAAGCCAGGTCGTTAGAAAGCGAGTTGATCCTCTCCACCTTGACCCTGGTCTTGGATACCTCCTCCTGCCTGATTTTGATGTTGCCGTCCTTATCCCGCTCCTTAACTTCCTTCATCTTGCGGTCCCAGCCCGGTTCGACGCCGAACTGGGTCACCGTCGGCCCCGCGTTTATCTGCACCACCTTGGCGGCGACGCCGTAGCTGGCTAAAGCCTCTTCGATGAGCCTTGCCCGCTGCATGTTATCCGCCTGCCCGAACTCCACGTCGGGAACATTATCCAGGATATCGATAGGCGGCAACCGCCAGCCGTCGACGGTAACCAGCGCTGGGGATTCGCCGTACTTCTTCCAGACTTCCTGGGCCACCTGCCTCAGCTCCTGCTGCCCCGGGGTGGGCGTAAGCGCAGCCCCTGCCGCTGGCGTCACCACCGGGGTTGTTGCTTCGGCATCGGGCGGCCTGGTCAGCGGCGGCTGGGTAATCACCGAGGGCTCCATCGGCCTATCGAGAGAGGGAGGCTCGGCATAAGTCGCTTCGGGAGACGGGCGTTTGCGTAGCTGTATCCCCACCCAGCCCAGAAAACGCTTCAACTGCCGCCAGCAAAAGCCGGGGGCTATCAGGATAATGCCCAGGAGCACCAGCCCCAAGAGCCTGAAGACTCCGCCGAGACCGTCGTCGCCGACAATGCCATCGCCGAAGCTGCCCCCCATCTCGAAAAAAGCCAGTATCCCCCAGACGACAAAGATAAAGGCGACGGCGCCCAGCCACTGGTTCCAGTGGTAGATAAAGGAGAGCACCCGCCGCCCCCACACCACCCCGATAATAAAGCCAAGGGCAAGAAAGAAGAAGAACAGCCCCCAGCCGAAGAGGTCGGTGGTGCCCGCCCAGACGCTATCCACCCAGTTAGTGATGGTCGTCCAGTGCCAGATAATCAGCCCCAGGAAGATGACAGTCAGTATCAGTCGACGCACCGGCGCCGAAAAGATGAAACGGAAAAAGCGGTTGCCCCCCGAACTTCCCTTGGACCTGGGCTGACGGCGGGGCTGGCGGTCGGCACTGGCTCGCTTCCTGGCCATTTAGTTACACCTTCACCACAACCGGCAGAATCATGGGTCGGCGCTTGGTCTGGTCGTAGTAGAATCTATTCAATATGTCCCTGACCTTGGTATTGATAAAGTCCCAGTCGGCAGGGCGGGCGCCGCTGTGGTCGAAAGACTTGGCCACCAGGTCGCGGCTCTCCTCCATCATGTCTTTAGACTCCCTGGTATCGACAAAGCCACGGGAGACGATATCGGGCCTCCCCACCAGCTTGCCCGTCTGGCGGTTGATGGCGATAATCACCACCACGATTCCATCGCGGGAGAGCATGCGGCGGTTACGCAAGACCACGCTGCCGATGTCGCCCACGCTCAGCCCGTCCACATAGACGTTGCCCGAGCTGACCTTGCCCGTCACCTTGCCCCCGTCGGGCCCCAATTCGAGGACGTCGCCGTCCTCGAGCACGAAGATATTCGACTGGGGAATACCCACCGACTCGGCTAACTGGGCGTGCAGGCTCAGGTGGCGGTACTCGCCGTGGACAGGGATAAAGAACTTGGGCCTTACCAGGTTCAGCAGCAGTTTCAGCTCTTCCTGGCTGCCGTGTCCGTGGACGTGCACCTTGGCCACTTTATCGTAGAGCACCTGTGCCCCCTGCCTGAACAGGGCGTCCACCGTGCGGTTAATCAGCGCTTCGTTACCCGGCACCGCTGTGGCCGAGAGAACCACCGTGTCCCCCTTGACGATATGGACGTGGCGGTGGTCTTTATTGGCGATGCGCACCAACGCCGAGGTCGGCTCACCCTGGCTGCCCGTGGTCACCAGGACCACTTTATCGCGCGGCATCTTCTTGAGCTGGTCAATGTTAGCCAGTATGCCGTCGGGCGCCTTGAGGTAGCCCAGCTCCAGCGTCATTTTCACGATATCGGTCATGCTGCGCCCGACGACGAAGACTCGTCTGTTGTGTCGAGCGGCGGCATCTATGACCTGCTGGATACGCGATACCAGCGAGGAGAAGGTGGTTACAATCACCCTCCCCGGTGCCTGGGCCATCACCTGGTCCAGCGTTTCCCCCACTATCCGTTCCGAAGGGGTATATCCGGGCAGCTCGGAGTAGGTGGAATCGGAGAGCAGGAGCAATACTCCCTGCGCCCCCAGTTGCGCCAGCCGCGAAAGGTCGGTGGGCTTGCCGTACACCGGCGTATAGTCCAGCTTAAAATCCCCGCTGTGGACGATTATGCCCAGCGGGGTATGTATAATCAGCCCGGCGGCGTCGGGTATGCTGTGGCAGACCGGGAATAACTCCACCCTGAACCGGCCCAGCGACAGCTGCTGGCCGTAGGATACCGCGTTGAGCTTGGCTCCGTCCAGCGCCTTCCTCTCTTTAAGCTTAACCGAGATTAAGCCGTGGGGCAGCTTGGTGGAATAAACGGGCACCTCGAGCTGGGGCAGGAGATAGGGCAGCGCGCCGATATGGTCTTCATGGCCGTGGGTAATAACGATACCCCGTATTTTCTCTTTATTCTCCATAAGGTAGCTGATGTCGGGGATTACCAGGTCTATGCCCAGCATTTCCTCCCCGGGGAACATAAGACCGGCATCGATAATCATGATGTCGTTCTCGTATTGAATCGCCATCATGTTCTTGCCGATTTCGGATAACCCCCCCAGGGGGATTATCTTCAGTTTTGATCTAGTCATTGGTCTTTTCACTTGGTTTCACCTAGAACATGGTTAGTTGTTCCGGTGGTTTTTCCTCCTTAATTGTTTCTGATTGGTTGAGCAGTGTCGGTATCTTGAGCATATCCTCTTCTATCGCCTGGCGCAGGCTCCCCTGGTGCAAAGCCGCCGCGGGGTGGTACATAGCGTAATAGAGCACGTCATCACGCTTCTGGGCGGTGCCGTGAATCTTGCTGATGCTCTTGCCGGGGAAGAACATGGCCATGGAATAACGCCCCAGGGTCACAATCATCCTGGGATTGATTACCTCAATCTGGCGTTCCAGCCACGCGCGGCAATTCTGGATCTCCACGGGTAATGGGTCTCGGTTCCCCTGAGGACGGCACTTTATCACGTTAGCGATATAAACCTGTGCCCGATTTAGTCCGATAGATGCCAATAGTTCGTCGAGGTATTTCCCCGCCGGCCCCACGAAAGGTCGCCCCTGCTGGTCTTCGTGCCAGCCTGGCGCCTCACCAATGAACATGATATCGGCAGCCTCCGCCCCTTCTCCAGGCACCACCCTATTTCGATATTTAGCTATTTCACACTGCTGGCAAAGCGCTATTTCTTCATTTAGCTCATTCAGAGCCGTCATACTCACCAGCCTTTTAATTATGATAACATGGGCAATATGTCAAGTCAATTGAAT
>SOKR01000005.1 GCA_004375675.1 Dehalococcoidia bacterium | reverse complement strand
AATGACGAGGTATTAGGAAAAAGGTTGTGGGATGAGTTGGTTCTACTAACAGGACCAACTGAAATGTAGTGATTAGTCCATATATTAAGAAAGGATTATTGATTGAAAATATTGGTAGTCGGCAGCGGAGGCAGGGAGCACACGCTGGTCTGGAAGCTGGCCCAAAGCCCCAAAGTAAAAGAAATCTACGTGGCGCCGGGCAACGCGGGCACGGCCCAGATTGCCCAAAACCTTGACATCAAGCCCACCGATATAGACGCGCTGGTCAAAACGGCTGGCGAAAAGGGCGTCGACCTCACCGTGGTCGGGCCGGAAGCGCCTTTAGCCGAGGGTATCGCCGACAGGTTCTTAATCAGGGGCATGCAGATTTTCGGCGCCACCAGCCAGGCCACCGAGATAGAATCGAGCAAGGTTTTCTCCAAGGAGCTGATGCAAAAATACAATATCCCCTGCGCCCAGAGCGTCAGCTTCTCCGACTATAAAAAGGCGAAGGAATACCTCCAGCAGCAGAAGGCTCCCATCGTGGTTAAAGCCGACGGGCTGGCGGCGGGGAAGGGGGTCATCGTCGCCGAGACCATACCGCAGGCGATGGAAGCGCTCTCCAAGATAATGGAGGCTAAAGCCTTCGGCGCCGCCGGCGACCACGTTATCATCGAGGAGTACCTGTCGGGTCGGGAGATGAGCGTCTTTGCCTTCAGTGACGGGCACACCGTAATCCCCATGATGTCTGCCTGTGACTACAAGCCCGCCTTCGACGGCAATAAAGGCCCCAATACCGGTGGCATGGGCAGCTACAGCCCGCCGCCGTTTTTGACTCCGGCGCTGGCCGAAACGGTGCGGGATAAAATCATGGAGCCGACGGTAAAGGCAATGCACGAAGAGAGCCGACCCTACCGGGGCATTCTCTACGGCGGCTTGATGATTTCTGATGGCAATCCTAAAGTGCTGGAATTCAACGCCCGCTTCGGCGACCCCGAGGCCCAGGTTACGCTACCCCTGCTTGAGACCGACCTGGTGGATATTATGCTGGCGGTCAACGATAACAAGCTCGACCAGATTAAAGTGGATTGGAGCGATGACGCCTGCGTGGGGGTGGTGATGGCGTCGGGCGGTTACCCCGGAAGCTATAAGACTGGCTTTGCTATCAGCGGGCTGGATAATCTGGATAAAGATATCGTCGTCTTTCACGCCGGAACAAAGCTCGGCTCAGACGGTGAGGTATTGACTAGCGGGGGCAGGGTGCTCACCGTGATGGCCAGAGGTAAGACTCTTAACGAAGCCCGCGAAAAGGTCTACGCCAACATCCCCCGCATTCAGTTCGAGGGCTGCCACTATCGTAAGGATATCGCTTTAATAAAAGAGGGATGATATAGGGCTAAAATACCATATACATTATTAGTAATGTACATTATTATAATAGCGTTCCCACTCCTTCAAGGGAGGTAGATAAAAATGCCGCTAGTCGCCGTCGTTATGGGTTCCAAGTCGGATGCTGGAGCCATCCAGCCGACGCTGGATATCCTGGGTGCCCTGGGCATCGAGCACGAGGTTAACGTTATATCCGCCCACCGCACTCCGGATAAGGCGCGGGAATATGCCCTCGCGGCGCGGGAGCGAGGCATCGAGGTCATCATTGCGGCGGCGGGTGGGGCGGCGCACCTGCCCGGCGTCCTGGCCAGCTGGACGACACTGCCCGTTATCGGCGTGCCCATCGCCAGCGGCGAGCTCAAAGGCGTTGATGCCCTCTATTCCATAGTCCAGATGCCCGCGGGCATACCCGTAGCTGCCGTGGCTATCGGCAGCGCCGGCGCCAAGAACGCCGCTTATTTAGCCGCCGAAATCCTGGGCATAAAGCATGATAAAATAAGAAAAGCCTACGAAAACTATCGTAGCAAGCTAAAGGGAGATAAGGGTTCTTAAGTAGGGGTAGATGGAAGGGGGTGAGGTTGATAAACAATCTCAAGGGAGAAAAGCCATGATTGAGCGCTATTCCAGGCCCCGGATGAAAAGAGTATGGTCGGACGAGAATAAGTTCGACAAGTGGCTCCGGGTGGAGATTGCCGTCTGTGAGGCGTGGGCGGAAATGGGCGTCATCCCCCGCAAAGACCTTTCCAAGATAAAGCTGGCGCGGGTCAACCTCAAACGCATGGGGGAAATCTTAAAAGAGACCCACCACGACGTAACCGCTTTCCTGGGTTCGGTATCCGAAAGCCTGGGGGAGGAATCGCGCTTTATTCACCTCGGGCTTACTTCTAACGATGTCATCGATACCGCCCTCTGTCTGCAGCTGCTTGAGGCGACGGAAATCCTGAGCGAGGACATAAAAGGGCTTATCACGGTGCTGGCGCAGCAGGCAATAAAGCATAAATATACCACCATGATCGGGCGCACCCACGGCATCCATGCCGAGCCCATTTCCTTCGGCTTTAAGCTGGCGCTGTGGGTCGACGAAATGAGGCGCAATCTGCAGAGACTGGCTGATGCCGAAAAGGCTATCTCCGTGGGCAAGATTTCGGGAGCGGTGGGTACCTACGCCACCCTGTCTCCCGAGCTCGAAGAGAAGGCTTGCGCCAGGCTGGGTCTGGCTGCGGCCCCTATTTCCAACCAGGTCCTGCAGCGCGACCGCCACGCTCAATTCGTGACCACCTTAGCCATAATCGCCAGCTCGCTGGAGAAATTCGCCACCGAGATTCGGGGGCTGCAGAAGACCGAGACCAGGGAGGTGGAAGAGCCCTTTGCCGCCGGCCAGACCGGCTCTTCGGCGATGCCCCATAAGCGTAACCCCGAGCTTTGCGAGCGCGTCTGCGGTATTTCCCGCCTGGTGCGGGGCTACGCCCTGACCTCGATGGAGAATATCGCCCTCTGGCATGAGCGCGATATCAGCCATTCCTCCGCCGAGCGCATTATATTGCCCGACTCCTGCCTGGTGCTGGACTACGCGCTAAGCATATTCACCTCGGTGATGAAGGGGCTTACGGTCTATCCGAAAAAGATGAAGC
>SOKR01000039.1 GCA_004375675.1 Dehalococcoidia bacterium | reverse complement strand
GAGGCTATCCTGGCGACCAATACTTCCTGCCTGTCCATCATCGATATGGCGATGGCGACCAAGCGGGTGGACAAGGTGGTGGGGCTGCACTTCTTTAACCCGGCACCGGTGATGAAGCTACTCGAAATCGTCAAGACCATTGCCACCAGCGATGAGACGATGGCTGTCAGCCAGAAGTTCGGCGAGAAATTGGGTAAGACCACCGTTGTTGCCCAGGACGCGCCCGGCTTTATCGTCAACCGCCTCTGGATTCCCTTCCTGCTCCACTCTATCCGCCTCTATGAGGATGGTGTCGCCAGCCGTGAGGATATCGATAACGCCATCCAGCTGGGCTTGAACTACCCGATGGGACCGCTGACCCTCTCCGACATGGTGGGCATCGACGTGGTCAAGTTCGTTTCCGACGCGCTCTACGAACAGCTTAAAGACCCCCGCTACATCACGCCGACGCTGGTGGACAAGATGGTGGCGGCGGGGTGGCTGGGGCGCAAGACGGGCAAGGGTTTCTACGACTACAGCAAATAAATACTGCCGCTATACATCAGTTGATATAGAATAACTTGAGCCAAGGTTAAAAGGAGGCACTTTTATGACCGAGGCGGTAATTGTCAGCGGGGTGAGAACGGCTATCGCCAACTACGGCGGTGCCTTGCAGAATACGCCGGTAATGAAGCTGGGCAGTATCGTTATCAAAGAGGCACTAAAGAGGGCTGGTTTACGCCCGGAGAAGGGCTCACCGGACGCGGGCTTTGTGCCCGAGGCGCTTAAGGGCGACGAGCTAATAGAACTGGAGAAGAAATACTTCGACTGGGACGACTCCTTAAAAGAGGTGCGGGTGGACGAGGTTATCATGGGCAACGTCCTCCAGGCGGGGCAGGGGCAAAATACCGCTCGCCAGGCGGCGATTTACGCGGGCGTTCCCAAAGAGGTGAACGCCTACACGGTGAATAAGATTTGCGCTTCGGGGATGAAATCGGTGGCTCTTGCCGCCCAGGCCATCAAGGCGGGCGATGCCGAGGTCATTATCGCCGGCGGCATGGAGAACATGAGCGCCGTGCCTTACTACCTGCCCAGCGCTAGGTGGGGGGCCCGGATGTTCAACGCCGAGATGGTGGACGGCATGGTCTATGACGGGCTGTGGGAGATATTCTATAATTACCACATGGGGCTGACCTCGGAGAATATCGCCGAGAAGTACGGCATCAGCCGCGAAGAGCAGGACAAGCTGGCCCTGCTCAGTAACCAGAGGGCGCTGGCGGCGGTAAAGGACGGCACCTTCCGCCAGGAGATAGTGCCCGTCGAGGTCAGGGTTAAGAAAGAGATGAAGCAGTTCGACACCGACGAGCACCCCAGGGAGACCAATATGGAAGCG
This sequence comes from Dehalococcoidia bacterium, assembly GCA_004375675.1. Lineage (GTDB taxonomy): Bacteria > Chloroflexota > Dehalococcoidia > Dehalococcoidales > BS750m-G39 > E44-bin88. The sequence continues at coordinate 9,874 of SOKR01000039.1, read as the reverse complement.
CTGGCCAGGCTGCCCGCGGTCTTCAAGAAGGACGGCTCGGTGACGGCGGGCAACGCCTCGGGGATAACCGACGGCGCCGCGTCCATGGTGGTGATGTCGGCGGATAAAGCTAAGGAACTGGGCTTGAAGCCGCTCGCCAGGGTCAGGTCTTACGCCTCGGGGGGCGTCGACCCCGCCTTTATGGGGCTGGGGGCGGTGCCCGCGGCCAGGAAGGCGCTGAGGCTGGCCGGAGTGGAACTAAAGGATATAGACTGCATCGAATTAAACGAAGCCTTTGCCTCGCAGGCTATCGGGGTGATGAAGGAGCTTGGGGTCGGCACCGAGAAGGTGAATCCGCACGGCAGCGGTATCTCGCTGGGGCACCCTATCGGCTGCACGGGAGCCCGGATTCTGGTGACCCTGATGCACGAGATGACGCGGCAGAATTACCAGCTGGGGTTGGCCACGCTGTGCATCGGCGGGGGGCAGGGGATGGCGGTGGTTCTGGAGAAGGCTTAAGCTATTTACCCCTCTTGGCGTAGTCGGGGCACCAGGTAGCGTTGGGCCTTTCGGGGCGGTGACAGGTGCTGCGCCAGTCCCATTTGCAGCTATCGCAGAGGAATATACTCATCCCCAGCATCTTCTTGATTCTAATCTTGAGCTTATCGCCCCAGGAGGGCTTAATCTTGGCTTTCATGACATACCCGATGTTTCCGCTATAGAATATAGCAGATAAGGTGCTATTTGGCAACGATTATGATAGAATGGGGCGTGGTTTATAGCTAACGGGGAGGGGATAATGGCAATCCCGAGGATGAGAAAAGGCAAAAAAGTTGTTCCCGAGGTGGTGAGGGAGGTGGGGCAGCTGAATATCGAGTCGGTGACCGGGGACGAGCTGACCTGGATTAATATAGAGTCTCCGGGTAAGGAGGAGACGGACTATCTGGCGCAAAACTATCCCTTCCATCCCCTCGACCTGGACGACTGCCTGAGCCGCATACAGCGGCCCAAGATAGATAAGTATGACGAGTACCTTTTCCTGGTCTTTCACTTTCCCGTGTTCAACCCTCAGGCCAGGGTAACCACCCCCAGCCAGGTTTCGGTTTTCATCGGGCGGGATTACCTGATTACGCTGCACAGGGGCGACCTCAAGCCGCTGGTAAAGCTGTTTGACCAGTGCCAGACCGACGAGGAGATAAGACAGGAGCACTTCAGCCAGGGTCCGGGCTATCTGCTCTACCGCATTATCGACCGGCTGGTGGACTACTGCTTCCCTATACTCAATAAAATCGGGGGCAACATCGAGGCGGTGGAGGACGCTATCTTTGCCGTGAAGGCGCGGGGCACGGTGAGGGGAATCTCCACCCTGCGCCGAGACGTTATCTCCTTCCGCCGCATTATCTGGCCGATGAGGGCGGTTATCGGCGGGCTGGAGCCCAAGATACGGCACTTTGCCAAGATGGATATGGAGGTCTATTTCGGGGATACGGTTGACCATCTGGACAAGATATGGGACGCCCTCGACGAGTATAAAGAGATTATCGAGGGCTTGAACGATACCTACGATTCCCTGGCTTCCAACCGCACCAACGAGGTCATGCGCATGCTGACCATTATCGCCACCATCCTGCTGCCGCTGACGGTGATCGCCTCTATTTACGGGATGAATGTCCCCCTGCCTTTTCAGGAGTCCCACTATTCTTTCTTAATCGTCTTCTTCGTCTGGGCGCTGGTTGTAGCCGGCATGCTCTATTTCTTCCGCCGTCATCATTGGATTTAAGATGAAGGTCTCGCACCGACTGCTCATTATCACCGTCCTCTTTGTTAGCTGCCTGTTGACGGCCAATATCGTCGGTGTCAAGATGTTCAGTCTCGGCTTCGTCAGCCTGCCGGCGGCGGTGATTCTTTTCCCTTTAAGCTATATTATCGGCGATGTCCTTACCGAGGTCTACGGCTACCGCATCGCCAGAAGAGTAATCTGGCTCGGTTTTGCCTGTAACCTTATCTTTGTCATCTTTGCCTGGGTGGGACAGCTTTTGCCCCCAGATCCCCTCTGGGAAGGGCAGGAGGCTTATGAGAGCATTCTGGGCTATACGCCGAGGCTGCTCATCGCCTCCTTCCTTGGCTACTTTGCCGGCGAGTTCGCCAACTCCTTCATCCTGGCCAAGATGAAGATTTTTACCAAGGGACGCTGGTTGTGGAGCCGCACCATCGGCTCAACCATAGTGGGGCAGGGGGTGGACAGCGCTATATTTATCGTCGGCGCCTATTTCGGCGCTTCTTTCTTTAGCCCGCTGATTATTCTGTACCACTGGCTGGCCAAGACCATCATTGAGGCTGTCGCCACGCCAGCTACCTACTCCGTGGTCAACTACCTGAAGCGGAAAGAGGGGGTTGATAGCTACGACCGCCGCACCAACTTTAACCCCTTCCGCTTCTGGGATTAATTTATCTAGAGAGTGAGTGACTAAAAGATGAAGATTCGTTTTCTGGGGGCGCACAACTGCGAGACAAAAGATACCAGGCTCATCAGCCTGCTGATTGATGATGTCCTGGCCATAGATGCCGGCAGCCTTACCTCCAGCCTCTCCTTGGAGGCACAACAGAAAATCAAGGCCGTGCTGCTCACCCACCAGCACTACGACCACGTGCGCGACATACCCACGCTGGCCATGAACCTTTTTCTGGGCGGTGCCAATACCACCATCTACTCCATCCCGGCGGTGTTCGAGGTGCTGGAGAAGAACCTGATGGACGAGGTGATTTACCCCGATTTCCGCCAGAAGCCGCTCGATAAGCCGACCATCAGTTTCAGCGCCATTGAGCCGAACAAAGCGCAGACGATTTTGGGCTACGATGTGCTGGCGGTCCCCGTAAAGCACGGCGTGCCCACCGTGGGCTATCAGCTCGGCGCCGACGGCAAGACGATGTTCTACACCGGGGATACGGGGCCGGGGCTGGCCGAATGCTGGAAGTCTGTTTCCCCGCAATTACTTATCATCGAGGTTACCGCCTCCAATAGATTCACGGAGTGGGTGGCGGGCGGGGGGCACCTTACGCCTTCGCTGCTGGAGCGGGAGCTGGCCGAATTCAGGGAGCTCAAGGGCTACCTGCCCCGCGTAATAATAGTGCACATGAACCCTAATCTGGAGAAGGACATCGCCGCCGAGGTGGCGGCAGTGGCTAAGAACTTGAGCGCTTCCCTGACCCTGGCCCATGAGGGAATGGAGATTAATCTTTAGAGTGCCTTAGACTGCAAAAACGCGTTAGTCTGCAAAAACGCGCATAGGGGGGTGATATGTCGGACACCCCGAAGTTTATCGTCGACCACAATGTGGGCAAGCTGGCCCGGTGGCTGCGGCTTATGGGCTACGACGCCCGCTTCTTCCGGGGCGACGACGATGCCGAGCTGGTGGCTATCGCCCTCAAAGAGGGCAGGATAATACTGACCCGGGATACCCGCATTATGCAACGGCGGCTGGTGACCAAGGGCAGGCTGAAAGCCTTGCTCATCGGGAGCGACCAGCCCCATAAACAGATTCATCAGGTAATCGATAGTCTGCACCTTGATTGCCGTTTTAATCCCTTCAGCCTCTGCCTGGAGTGCAACCAACCCCTGGTGGAGAGAAAGAAAGCGGAGTTGAAGGAATTGGTGCCGCCCTATGTCTATAAGACGCAGGAGCAGTTCCGCCAGTGCCCGTCCTGCCAGCGTATCTACTGGCGGGGGACACACTGGCGGGCGATGACCCGCAGGCTGGAGGGGCTGGGGGATGGATAGTATGTCCGCCTCTCTTGACCGCAGTCGGAGATATTGTTACACTTCAGGTTGACAATAGTGGAGGAATAAACGATGGCTTTTAAGAAGATTCTGCTGGAGAAGAAGGAAGGGGCGGCCACGATTACCATTAACCTGCCGCCTTTGAACATCCTGGACATCGTTACCCTGGAGGAGATGAGCCAGGCGCTTGCCGAGCTGAAAGAAGATGACGAGGTGAAGGTGGTGGCCATTACCGGCTCCGGAGACAAAGCCTTCTCGGCGGGGGTAGCCGTCGGCGACCACCTGGGCGATAAGCTGCCCAAGATGGTCGAGGTCTTCCACAAGCTGTTCGTATCGCTAATCGAGGTGGATAAGCCGACCATCGCCCTGGTCAACGGGCTGGCGCTGGGTGGGGGCTGCGAGATAGTTGCCGGCTGCGACATGGCGGTGGCCTCGGATAAGGCGAAGCTGGGACAGCCCGAGATTAAGCTGGGGGTTTATCCGCCGCCGGCGTCGGTGCTCTTCCCCAGAATACTGGGACGGCAGAAGGCTTTCGAGCTTATTCTGTCGGGCGACAGCATCAGCGCCAAAGAGGCGGAGAGAATCGGGCTGGTGACCAAGACTGTTCCTGCCGCCGAGTTCAAGAAGGCGAGCGAGGAGTTTATCAAACGTTTTACGGCTAATAGCGGGCTGGCTCTGACCCAGGCCCGGCGGGCGCTTTACCGTAACTTCGACCTGAGTTTTAACGATGCCCTGGAAGCCACCGGCGCTGACGCCACTATGGTCATGGCTGGGGAGAACAGCGTCGAGGGGCTGAGCGCCTTCCTGGAGAAGAGAAAGCCGATCTGGATAAGATAGTCTTTATGGAGGTAGAGGGAAGTGAAAGTTCTAACTACTGCCCAGATGCACCAGTTGGAGGAGAATTCCGTCAAGTCCGGCGTAACCATGGAGATGCTCATGGAGAATGCCGGCCAAGCCGTCGCCGACGAGGCGGGGCGAATCCTGGAAGATATCCGACAGCAGCAGATTCTGATTCTCATCGGGCCGGGTAACAACGGTGGGGATGGGTTGGTCGCCGCCCGACACCTTCATGACGCCGGAGCTAAGGTCTTCCTCTATTTATTCGGGCAGAGACCGGGCCGAGACCCCACGCTCAAGCCGATACGGGAGCGCCGCATCAAACGCATCGAGGCGGAAAAGGATGATAACCTGGACGAATTGACCAAGCTGCTGGCTTCGGTCGATACCGTTATCGACGCCCTCTTCGGCACCGGCACCACCCGACCCTTTTCCGGGCTGTTGCTGATGGTACTGGACAGGGTGAGGCGAGTCAAGATTAAGCGCCCCGATGTGAAAACCATTGCCCTGGATATACCCTCGGGGCTTAATGCCGACACCGGCGAGGCCGACCCGGGCTGTCTCTACGTCGATAACACCATCACTTTGGCTTTTCCCAAGCCGGGGCTGTTTAAGTTCCCCGGAGCTGAGAGGGTGGGGGAAATCAGCGTGGTTGATATCGGGCTGCCCGGATTCGTGGAGGAGAAAGCCGGCCCGGAGTACCTCGCCGACGAGTGGGCGAAATCGGTGCTGCCCGAACGCTCGCCGCAAGCCAACAAGGGCAGTTTCGGCAAGGTGCTGGTGCTGGCGGGCTCCATCAACTACATCGGCGCGCCTTATCTCGCCTGCAATGGCGCCATGAGAGTCGGCGCGGGTCTGGTGACGCTGGCCGCCATCGGACGGCTGCAGGCTATTTTAGCCAACAAGTTGACCGAGGTAACCTATCTGCCTTTGCCCGAGTCCCGACCCTGGCTCATTGCTTCGGAGGCTATCAAGATGCTCTTCCGCCAGTTCGAGCAGTATAACGTGCTGCTTATGGGCTGCGGCATGGGGCAGAACGAAGCGGTGGTCAGGCTCATCCGCTCTATCCTGCTTTCCCACCCTAAAGCCAAGACCGCCAAGCCCAAGTTGCCCTCCTTAGTCCTCGATGCCGACGGACTGAACGCCCTGGCGGGAGTGCCCAAATGGTGGGACCTGATGCCCGAGGACGCCATCCTTACCCCCCACCCGGGGGAGATGGCTAGGCTGACGGGGATGACGGCGGACGAGGTGCAGCTCGACCGAATGGAACTGACCAGGAAGATGGCCGGGGAGTGGCACAAGACCATCGTCCTTAAAGGGGCGCATACCGTTATCGCCGCGCCCGACGGACGGTCGCAGATAAGCCATGTGGCCAATGCCGGGCTGGCGTCGGCGGGGACGGGCGACGTCCTGGCCGGGGCTATCGCCGGGCTGCTGGCGCAGGGACTGAACCTTTTCGACGCCGCCGCCGCTGGCGTCTATATCCACGGCATGGCCGGGGAGGCGGTTAAAGCCAGGCTGGGTGACACCGGCATGATAGCTTCCGACCTCCTGCCCGAATTGCCCGTGATTATCAAGCAGTTGAAGGCCAGCCGCCATAGCGAAGAGGCTGAGTAACATGCTGTTAGCGGTTGATATCGGCAACACCAGCACCAAGCTCGGTGTCTTCGAGGGGGAGAAGCTGCGGGCTACCTGGCACATGGCTACGGGCGTCCACCGCATGGCCGACGAGTACGCGGCGCTGCTCTTTAACCTGCTGCGCCAGCAGGGGCTGGAGACCACCGATATTAAGGCGGTGGCGATGTGCAGCGTGGTGCCGCCGCTGATTTCGACCTTTGAGGAGCTTTTCGAGCGCTATTTTCAGATAAAACCGCTGGTGGTGGGGGCGGGGGTCAAGACGGGGGTGAGCATCCACATGGATAACCCCCGCGAGGTCGGCGCCGACAGAATCGCCGATGCCGCCGCCGCCCATAAGCTCTACGGGGGGCCGGTGATTGTCATCGACCTGGGCACTGCCACCACCTTCGGTATCGTTTCTAAAGAGGGGGACTACGTCGGTGGGATTATCGCCACCGGCATCGCTACCGCCGCTGAGGCGCTCTTCACCCGAACGGCGCAGCTGCCCCGCGTGGAGCTGGCCCAACCCAAGCACGTTATCGGCAGCAACACGGTGACGGCCATACAGTCGGGGATTATCTACGGCTATGCCTCGCTGGTGGAGGGGATGCTGGAACGCATCCATAAGGAGCTTGGCGCCAAGGTTAAGGTGGTGGCTACGGGGGGCTACGCCGAACTTATCGCCAAGGTGACGGACGTCATCGACGAGGTCAATCCCGACCTGACCCTGTTTGGACTGAGGCTCATCTACCAGATGAATAAAGCCTGATAAGGGGAAAACAATGTTAAACGATAAGACCATAGTACTGGGCATAACCGGCAGCATCGCCGCCTATAAAGCAGCCGACATCGCCAGCCGTCTGACCAAGGAGGGGGCCAAGGTGGAGGTGGTTATGACCGAAGCCGCCACCTGGTTTATCGCCCCGCTTACCCTAAGCGGCATTACCGGGCGGGGGGTGGTTACCGAGATGTTCGACCCCGACTCCCAGCGCATTATTGAGCATGTCGCCCTCGGCGAAGCGGCCGACGTGGTGGTTATCGCGCCGGCGACAGCTTCCCTGATTGCCAAGCTGGCCGCAGGCATCGCTGACGAAATGCCCGCCTTAATCGTGCTGGCGACCAAAGCCCCCATTATCCTGGCGCCGGCCATGCACGCTAACATGTATGAGAACTCCGTTACTCAAGAGAACCTGGCCAAGCTTAAAGCCCGTGGCTTTGTTATTGTCGGCCCCGAATATGGCCGTCTGGCTTCGGGTGGGGTGGGGCGGGGTAGGTTAGCCGATACCGATAAGATTATCGGCACCATCAAGCAGGTATTGGGGCGGCGGGGTGACCTGGCGGGTAAGAAGCTGGTGGTGACGGCGGGGGGTACTCAAGAGCCTATCGACCCGGTGCGCCACATCACCAATCCGTCATCGGGGAAGATGGGCTACGCCATCGCCGAAGCCGCCCGCGACCGGGGAGCCGAGGTTAAACTAATCACCGCGCCCACCTCTCTTCCTCAGCCCGCGGGGGTGGAGGTTATCCCGGTAAGGACAACCATCGAAATGCAAAAGGCGGTAGCCAAGGCGGTAACGAAAGCCGACGCCCTGATTATGGCGGCGGCGGTGACCGACTACCAGCCTAAGACCATAGCCAAAGATAAGATTAAGAAAGATACGCTTGAGCTGAAGCTGGAACTGGTGAGGACGCCCGATATTCTGGCTGAGGTCAGGGGCGATTTTATTAAAGTCGGCTTTGCCGCCGAGAGCAACGACATAGTCGCCAACGCCAAAAAGAAGCTGGTGGGGAAAAAGCTGGACATGATAGTGGCCAACGATATTACCGCCGCCGACAGCGGCTTCGGCGTTGACACCAATAAGGTAACCATCATCGGCAAAAAGGGCAAGGTGGAAAAACTGCCCTTGATGAGTAAGCGAGAGGTGGCGGACAGGATACTGGACGGGGTGGTGGGGTTGGTCAAGCGCTAGCCGCTATTATAAGGAGATACCCCCTTAATGGCAGAGTCAACGGAAATGCATAGTGACATGCCCAAAGCCTATGAGCCACAAAAGGTAGAGCGGAAGTGGTATAAGTTCTGGTTGGACAAGGGCTACTTTACGGCCAAGATAGACCCCGATAAGAAGCCCTTTGTCGTCATCATGCCCCTGCCCAACGTTACCGGTGGGCTGCACATGGGGCACGTCTGTTTCCTCACCCCCGAGGATGTAATGACCCGTTGGCACCGTATGAAGGGCGACTCCGCCCTCTGGCTGCCGGGCATCGACCACGCCGGTATCGCCGCCCAGGTGGTGGTGGAGCAACAGCTGGCCCAGGAAGGGACGGACCGACACCGGATGGGACGGGAGAAGTTCCTGGAAAGAATGTACCGGTGGGCTAAGGAATGCCGCCGGACGATTACCGAGCAGGAGCAGAGGGTAGGGGCTTCCTGCGACTGGAGCCGTGAGAAGTTTACCCTGGAGGAGGGGCCGAGCCGGGGGGTGCGCCCCCCCGTCGTGGGCCGGTTACAGCAAGGCGTTATCTACCCGGGGGAGCGCCTTATCAACTGGTGGCCCCGCGGCGCCCCCGCGCTCTCCGACCTGGAGACCGACCACAAGGATATACAGGGGAACCTCTACTGCGTCCGCTATCCGCTGGCGGGGACTGAAGATTTTATCACCGTCGCCACCACCCGCCCCGAAACGATACTGGGGGATACGGCGGTGGCTGTCAATCCAAAGGACAAACGCTTTAAGGGGGTGGTGGGTAAGAAAGCCATTCTGCCCGCGGTCAACCGTGAGATACCCGTTATCACCGATGAAGCCGTCGACCCCGAGTTCGGCACGGGGGCGGTAAAGATTACCCCCGCCCACGACCCCGTTGACTTTGAAGTTGCCCAGCGCCACGACCTGCCGCTGGTGAACATACTCAACCCCGACGTGACCATGAACGAGAACGCGGGTAAGTATCAGGGTATGGACCGCTACAAATGCCGCGAGGCGATACTAGCCGACCTGAAAAAATCGGGGCAGCTGGTCAAGATAGAGCCCTACGGGCATTCGGTGGGGCATTGCATGCGCTGCCAGACGATTATCGAGCCCACCGCCAGCCGACAGTGGTTTGTTAAGACCGAGCCGCTGGCTAAACCGGCCATCAATGCCGTGACCAGCGGGCGCATTAACATTATCCCCGAGCGCTTTACCAAGGTCTACCTCAACTGGATGGAGAATATCCGCGACTGGTGCATCAGCCGCCAGCTCTGGTGGGGGCACCGCATCCCGGTCTGGTACTGCGGGAAATGCGGGGAGCTGACGGTATCGGTAGACGATGTTAATAACTGTGCCAAGTGCGGCTCGGCTAAAATCGAGCAGGACCCCGACGTGCTGGATACCTGGTTCTCCTCGGCGCTGTGGACACACTCCACGCTGGGCTGGCCCGACGACACCGAAGACCTGCGCTACTTCTACCCGACCACGGTGATGGAGACCGGCTACGACATCCTCTTCTTCTGGGTGGCCCGTATGATTATGATGGGGCTGGAGGATGTGGGCGATGTTCCTTTCAGCACCGTTTACCTGCACGGGCTGCTGCGTGATGAGAAGGGGGAGAAGATGAGCAAGGTGAGGGGCAACGTGCTCGACCCGCTCGACACCATGGATAAATACGGCACCGACGCCCTGCGCT
>SOKR01000037.1 GCA_004375675.1 Dehalococcoidia bacterium | reverse complement strand
GGCCTGTCTTTCTTGGCCCGGATAAAGACAATGTGAAGGGTGACGCCAACAGCGACAATTAAGAGGACGGCGGTTACAATCACGTTAGCCACTGCCCATATAGATATACCAATTGTCACCCATAACAGGGCGATGGTGAAGAGCTTGACCTTTATCGGTATCCCTCTACCTGCGGTGTAATTCCTGATATAGCTGCCGAAAACTCTGTTGTTCATAAGCCAGCTATGAAATCTTGGTGAGCTTCGCAGGTAGCAGGCAGCCGCCAGCAGGAGGAAGGGGGTGGTGGGCAGTATGGGGGTAAATATGCCTATTATCCCTATTGCCAGGCATATTGTCCCCAGGACGATCAGTAAGTACCTCTTTAATGCCGCTGACATGAAATCTCAGTCTATAATATCAGATTCAGTATGCCGCCGACTATCAGGGCGGAAGCCACCATTATCCCCGCCGCCTTGAGCATGTTGAGTATGCCCAGCTCGCGGAGCAGGACGACGAAGGTGGCGATGCAGGGGAAGGACATGGCCAGCACCACGCTGCCCACCACGAGCTGGCTCGCGGTGAGCGCCAGGGGCGCCAGCAGCCCCAGCGCCACGTCTTTGCGCAGGAAGCCGATGGCGATGGCGATGACCGCCTCCTTGGGCAGCCCCAGCAGCCCGGTGACGACGGGGGCGGCAAAGTTGGCGATGGCGTCAAAGACGCCGAAGAAGTAGAGGATGTTTATGGCCGCCACCGCCCCCAGTATTATGGGTACGGCTTCGACCAAAAAGCCGTAGGTGCGCATCCATAGCTTTTGCAGCACCGTGCGCCAGGGAGGGAGGCGGTAGGGGGGTATCTCAATCAAGAGCTCGGGGGAGAAGCCTTTGACCGTGCGGTTGAGGATAAAGCCCAGGATAATCCAGACGACGAAGAGTGTGCCGTAGACCATAGCCACGTACTGCCAGCCCTCGGCGCCGACGAGGCCGATAATCATCGCCTGCAACGCGGCGCAGGGCACGGCAATAGAGATGAGGGTGGCGGCGATAAACCTTTCCCTTTTGCTTTCCAGAATGCGGGTGCCCAGGACCGCGGGCACGTTGCAGCCCAGACCGAGCAGGGTGGGTATAATGGCAAAGCCGTGCAGGCCGAGGCGGTGCATGACGTTATCCATCAAGACAGCCAGCCGGGGCAGGTAGCCGGTGTCTTCCATCAGCCCCAGCACGAAATAGAAGGAAATGACATAGGGGAGCACCATGGCGAAGGGGACGTAGAGGCCGCTGGTGAGCAGCCCGAAGGATTCGACGAAGTTTATTTCGCCGCCGACAAGATGGCCGATAACGATATCGTGGAGGAAGCCTTCGCCCCCCATAAGGGGGCTTAATTTCAGCAGGACGGGCGTCCAGAGGTTGTTAAAGAGGGGGTCGAGGACATAGTTAATCAGCCCTTCGCTGATAAGGCGCACCAGCATGAAGGCAACCGCTAATACCACCGCGGCGATGATGCCCCCGGTTATGGGCCGGACGCTGGCGTCAGCCAGGCGTTCGCGCCAGGTGTGGTGGCGGTGGCGGATGCGCTGCACCTCTTCCACGATGTTGCCCACCTTCGCCCAGCGCTTACTGCTGGAGGTGGGGGAGGGGCGGGGGGAGGCGGCGCGGGGGATGGCTTCCACCAGCTCTTTGATGCCCTCTCCGGTAACGGCCACCGTGGGGATGACGGGCACGCCCAGGCGCTGGCGCAGCCTGTCGACATCAATATCTATGCCCAGGTGCTTGGTGTCGTCCCAGATATTGAGGGCGACGACGACGGGGATGCCCTTTTCCAATAGCTGGAGGGTGAGGTAGAGGTTTCTTTCCAGGTTGGTGGCGTTGACCACGTTGACCACGACATCGCCTTCGGCGAGCATCTCCAGGGCAATCTCCTCAGCCTGGGAGGTGGGCTCCAGAGTGTAGGTGCCGGGGACGTCGATGACCTCGGCCGTCTTGTCGCCCAGCTTCATCTGCCCGCGGGTGTAGCTGACGGTGGTGCCGGGGTAGTTGGAGACAATGGCCTTGACCCCGGTCAGGCGGGAGAAGACGGCACTCTTGCCTACGTTGGGGTTACCCATGAGGAGAATCTTGGTCATTTAGCTAGTCCGGTTTGACGATTATCTTATTAGCCATGCCGAAGCCGATGGCGATCTGGGCGCGGTCGACCTCGACGGTGACCGGTCCCTTCATGAGCATGGCGCTGACCTTGGTTATCTTTTTGCCCGGGAGAATGCCCATGGCGTTGAGCCTGTTGACCAGCCCGCGGCCGCCTTTAAGCTGGAGCACGGTGCCGCGCTGTCCTCTTTCCATCTGAACCAGTGTGTTTGGCTCTTTTTCCATTTACTCTACAATCCTTTGTTAGCTTTAACTTTATGGCTAAAAAATTATTCTTCGAGACACTTTTCCGGGCATTCATCGGGGATTTCGCCGTAGTTGACGTAGCGCTCGAACATCTTGAGCCAGTAGGGGTGGACGTTGGGGCGGCTTAAGACAAAGTCGATGAACTTGGCCAGCCTTTTCTGGGTGAGGGGGCTGATGACGTGTTCCATCTTGCAGGCGTCGTCGGCGGCGGTATCGGCGTCGACGCTTAAGATTTCTTCCAGAAAGCGGCGCAGCGCTTCGTGGCGGCGGAAGACATCCCGGGCGACTTTTTCGCCGTCGGGGGTGAGCTGCACCCGCCCGTAGCGCTGGTGTTCCACGAGGCCTTCGTCGCTGAGCTTTTTGAGGGCACCGGTGACGCTGGGCATCTTCACTCCCAGGGCCTGGCTCATCTGGCTGACCCTGACGGCTTCTTTGCCTTCGCGCAGCATGATTATGGATTCCAGGTAGTCTTCCATGCGGGCGGTCGGTTTGGTTTCCATCATAGTTCCCCTGGAAAAGTTAGTCCTTCCAAACATTTTATTATAGCATACCTGAGGGGGTTGTCAAGTTTTGGGTATGGGAGCGTGCTCCATACAGCCTCCTCACCTTGTTTAGCGCAGGTCTTTCTTTCCCACCCGTCCCACCCTACAGAGGTTAGACCTCTATAGACTTCTCTCCCATCCCCCTGTCATTGCTTCGTCGCTGCGCTCCTCGCAATGACAGGGGGATGGGAGTCTACGCC
>SOKR01000120.1 GCA_004375675.1 Dehalococcoidia bacterium | reverse complement strand
CCCCGTAGCTTCTTTATATCTGTACCGGCAGTCCGGGCCACTTCGTCAGCAGTAATGTCTGCCTCCAGACTGAGCTCTCCCCTATAGCCGATGTCAATGATGAAAGGCTGGTGCCCCCGCCTCGAGATAAGTTCCTTTAGGTAGCTGTTCTCTTCACCTCTGTTATGCAGGGTAGCAATGATGACTATTTTTTTCAAAGCGGCTCCTTCCCCTATATCTAAACTCAATTAAAGAACTTGGTTTCTAGTTTACCAGATGTTACATATCAAGCCCTTCAAACCCCACCCCCTTTGAGATGCGGTCCAACATCAGGTCAACAATCTTGTCAACGGGAGGCTTGGTTTTGGCGATAACCTCGGGCCGGGTCTGCAGTAGGACGATGCTCTCCGGCAGTGGGACGCCCTCTTCTACCACCCACTCCACGTCCTGAGGCTTGCCGAAATGCTCTTCCAGCACCTTGCCCAACCTGCCTATCTCCCTAGCTTCATCATCGCCCAAACAGAACTGGCCGGTCTTCTCCGTAGGCAGCTCCTCCTCAGCCACGCCCACCTCTTTGAAGGTTACGTAGCGGCACTTCGGCCCCAGCTTCCTTTCCTTTATCTCCAGGCCTTCCTTGTCCAGGATGTAAACATCTGGGATGGAATCACCACTGACCACGCTTTCCCCCAACCCCCAGTTGGCCTCGATTATCATCCGTCTAGTATCGCCGGTGTTGGGGTCGGCGGTGAAGATAACCCCGGCCGCCCGGGCATCCACCATCTTGAGCACAGCGACACCGATAGGGTCGCTTACAAGGGACATTTTATTCCGGCTACGAAAAGCCAGGGAACGGGGGTTAAAGGTGCTGGTCCATACCTTCTTGATTTTATCCACTAGGTCCAACTCACCGACGACGTTAAGATAGGTCTCATACTGGCCGGGGTGGCTGGAGGGGCCGGATGAACGCGTTGAGACAGGCGCCTCGGTGGCACACCTCCGGCAGAGCTCCTTATAGTATGAGACTATCGCCTTTTCCATCTCCTTGGGCATGGCTTTAGACTGTAAAATCTGTCGTATATCCGCGCTGGACTGGTTGAACTGCGCAATGTCCTTGGGCTTAGCCCTGGACAGGTATTTACGTATTTCCTCAATAGCCCCGGTCATATCCATAAAATCACGATAGGCATCTACGGAGAGGGCAAACCCAGGGGGAACTTTCAGCCCCATCTTGGTCATCTTACCCAGGTTGGCGCACTTCTTGCCCACCAGGTCGTTGTCCTCCCGGTCTAACTCCTCAAACCAGATAACCCAATTCTTTGACAAAGTCCACCTTCTACTAAGGCTTCTCGGCCAGCCTGATAGCGTTCAGAAGCTTTTCCGAGGTTGTCACCCAGCCCAAAAAAGACTGGACGTTGAAAATGGTTGCTTCCTGGGTTTTGCCCGGACCCAGCTGACTTACTGCGTCAGCTACCAGGATAGGGAAGTACTCCAGGAAGAATGCATGTCTGAGTGTGGACTCAACACAGATGTTGGTGGCGGTTCCGACAAATACTAGGTACTTCAGGCTGCAGGTCCGCAAAACGATGTCCAGGTTGGTGCCGATAAAGCCGTCGTACTTCGGCTTCTGGATAACTATTTCACCCGGTTCCGGGGCCAGTTCCTGAATGATATCGGCTCCCCAGCTGCCGTAGATATAGAGTTTGTCCCTAATTTCGGGGCGCTGGTGGAGCAAGGCCAGCCCCTTCGATTTACGCCGGTTGGGTGAGTCCGGGCTACCGATGTCGGCCAGGTCGGGGCGGCAGCCCATCTGCAGGTATATGACTTTGATCCCCTTCTGCCGCGCCGCGCCGACTATCTCCCGGCAGGGCCTGATGATTTTCCGGGCCGCCGAGATATCCCAGCCGGCCAGCTCCCAGTAGCCACCCCGGCTGACAAAGGCATTCTGCATATCAACCACGATGACGGCCATCCTTGAGAGGTCTATTTCCAAAGGCTCTGGCTTGGCCTGAACCGTCATCTGGTTATTAGCCTGGCTCACCACAGCTCCTCCCGATTAAACCGGTTATTTTCCCCGCACGATATAGACCACGCCGAGGTCGCCGTCAACCTTTACCTTGTCGCCGGTTCTAATCTTCTTGGTGGCCTCAACACAGCCGGTGACCGCCGGAATACCGTACTCCCGGGCCACGATTACGGCGTGACAGAGAGCGCCGCCGCCGTCGGTGATGAGGCCCTCGATTATCTCGAAGGCCGGGGTCCAGGGAGCGCTGGTTCCCGGTGCCACCAGAATCTCTCCCGGCTTGAGGTCAGCCAATTTCTCCTCGGTCGTTATGATGCGGGCGACCCCCTCCACCACCCCCGGAGCCGAGGCGGCACCGTAGAGGTCGGCTTTCAGTTCCTCCCTGACGATGGGAGCCGAGGTGGAGACGGAGATGGTGGGGTCTTTCCTTATCATCTCCTGCACGCGCCCAATATTCCCGTAGAAGGGCTTGGGTTCGAGCTTGAGGTATCTCTTCCATTCCCGCTTGCGCCGGTTGGCGTAGCGGTGCAGCTTGACCCTCCCCATCGGTATCATCGCCTTTTCTATCTCGTCGGCCAGCACGAAGTAGATGTCCTCGGGGTCGTTGATGACATCGGCCTCGGCAAAGCGCCGCCCGATTTCCCTGGTTATCCACCGCCCCATGCCGTGGCCGTAGAGCTCGCAGTAGTAGGTATGGTCCTCGCTCCAGGCACCTGCTTTCTGGGCAGCCTTCATCAGGGCTTCAAACCACTCCCTCTGCTCGGCCGGCACCCTGGCTAGTACCTCCTTTTCCGCCTCCCCCCTCTCCCTAACGGCCCGCTCCCGCCTCTGGTCTATGGTGTAGATCCCCTTGGTGGTTATAGCCACCTTTATCAAGGGTATGCCTAGTCGAGGTTCCTCCAGCCAGTTCGGGGTCGCCCAGTCCAGCATACGTTCATTGCGCCAGCCATGGACCTCCAGAAAGTCACGGTACGTCCTGAGCCACTTTCTGCCGTCGCTGCTCTTGGCCAGCTTGGCCAGCAGCGCCCGGTCATCCTTGGTGGCGTGGAAAAGCTCGCCAAGGCCAAGCTCATTGGCCCGGTTGCCCAGCCGCCAGATCTCTTTGTTAAACTGGAATAACATACTATCGAAGCCGGCCATTAACCTGGAAAAAATAGGGTCGGTGTGACCGAAGCCGAGAAACTCCCGGCACATCTGGTCAAATAGGCCAAAGAGGTAAAATGCTGGCATCATGAACTCCATATGTATATCCCACTGGAGCCTGTCCACCTGCATATAATCATCAAAGCAGTCAAGGAGGTCGATGTTGCTCAGCTTCTTGATATCCTGGTGCTTCTTCAAGCCGTACTTTTTTCTGAGCTCTCTATAGGCTTTCATTAGGTCGGCCTTGCGTTTTTCCCAGACAGCGTCGAAGTCCTCAATATAGGGCTTTATCCTCTCCCTGAATACCAACTGGCGCTGCTTGGCTTCCTCATCCGAGGTCTCAATCACGGTGGGGTAGGGGTAACCATCAATGAACCTTATATCCCAGCCTCTGGTGGTGGGCAGGCAGAGCCGCTCGGCACCCCGCTGGATGGCGCGGTAGGCCCACCTCCCCCAGCTCTCGATAAGGAAAAGGGGCCGCCAGGGCGGCGTGCCGTGGCCGACGTCAGCCAGCCACACCGTATAGCTCTTGAGGTCATTCTCCTCATCAAATTCAAACCGCGTTACCCCGTATACAGATGCCATCTAGCCCACCTTTTTTCGCCTCCGAATACTTTATAGCAAAGCAAGCGCTAAGTCAATCTGCTACAGAACACTACCAAGCAACCATGTATCTCCCTGCTGTGTACAGAGGAGAATATAACCCTTCTACCTAACACTGTAGATTACTAAGTACCTATAATTAAAACCTAAAAATAAGCTGGAAGGGGGAAGGCGCGGGGAGTCCGTATTTTGCTGGTTTTAGTGAATCTTACTTTTAATCAGGGTGTCGCAGGTTCAGGACCTGCACTGTATTACAGGTTCGAGACCTGCACGGCCTACCAGCTAAATCCCTACCATATAGACGACGACATCGCCCACATTAGTCCCCGTGTCCCCGGTTATTAGTAGCGAATTGCCAAGCTTTTCCAGCAAAGTATTGCTGTCGCATCTTTCGATATAGGCTTCGACGTCAATTCTCTTATCCTTTGCGGTTTCGAGCGAGTTCTGGTCGACGATAGCGCCGGCGACATCGGGCAGAAAGTCGGAGCCGTCGGTGCCGACGCTAGCTACCACCCACTGGCCGAGATAATCCGCCATCGCCAGTAGCGAGACGGCGGCATAGTGCTGGTTCCTGCCTCCCCTGCCCGCGTCGGGGGGCAACTTGATGGTTGTTTCGCCGCCGATGAGCAGTATATTGTATCCGGAATACCTGTTGTCCAACGCTTCCCTGGCTCTGGAACGGGCGATTTTTTCGGTGTCACCCGTCTGCTGGCTGGTTATGATATGGGGGGCAAAGCCGAGCTCCTTAGCTTTAGTTGCCATCGCCTCTAGAGCCAGCTTGTTGTCGCCGATTATGTAGTTATGGCAGTTGTTTAGAGTCTTGGGAGTCTCAGGCGCTTCACCCCGTTGCCCCTTTTCGATGAAGTCCATTACGCTTTGCGGCGCTCTGGCCAGTAGATTGTATCGCTTCAATACATTATGGGCGTTGGCGAAGGTGGATGGGTCGGGGGTGGTAGGACCAGAGGCGATGGTAGCCAGGTCATTGCCGATAACATCGGATAGTATCAACGAAATAACCTTTGCCGGAGAGTAAAAGTCGCCCAGTTGACCGCCCTTGACTTGGGAGAGGTGTTTCCTCACCACATTGATTTCGTCTATTTTTGCCCCCGAAGCAATAAGAAGTTCGGTGATTTTTTGCTTATCTTTTAAGCTTACCCCCTCCACAGGGTAAGGCATAAGCGCCGAACCGCCGCCGGAGAGCAAGCAGATGACGATATCATTCTCACCTATCGAGTAGCGGTTCTTGAGAGCCAGCATTCCGCCGACGCCGCTGAGGCCGCGCTGGTCGGGGGCGGGGTGGCCGGCAATGACGGTCTTAATCTTTTGCGACTTGACCTGCCCACCTTTGAAGTTGACCATGCCAGCGGTTATGTTTCCGATACCGACTATGTCTTCCAGCGCTTGCGCCATAAGCCCGCTTGCCTTGCCGCCGCCGACAACGAATATACGGCCCGTTGGGGACAAGGGAAAGGTATCCCCCTGTATCTTAATGGCGTGGTGGGGGGCATCATAGCTGACCGCCGCCTTCATTATATTCGGGGGGAGAACACGCTTAATGCCGGCTTCGATAATCTGCAAAGCCTTGTCTCTCGACTTGGTGGTAGCGAGCTCGCGGCGGTTTTTAATAATCATGGCTACCTTATAATACACTACCCCCTTGCCTCATGAAACTGACCTTCAAGTCAACGCTTGACGCCAGCTATAGATAACCTCTAAAATTGCCTCAAGGTCTTGGGCGGCGGTGGAACTTCAATGAAAGGAAACCAGCATACTACTATGGCAGACGCAACATGGCAAAATTATAAGGATAAGAAGCATTCCAAACCGTCCCCGTTAAAGGGTATACGGGTGCTTGAGGTTTGCACCCTGCTTTTGGGTCCGGCGGGACCGGGTTTTCTGGCCGAGATGGGCGCCGAGGTCATCAAGTGCGAGTTCCCCCCGATGGGCGATACCTGCCGAGACCTGACTCCCTTCGGCTATCTGTTTCGAGAGCAGGGACCAGCGTTTGTCCATATGAACACCAATAAATACTGGTTGGGGCTTGACCTGCACAAAACCGAAGCGCAGGAAGTGTTTCATGAACTTGCCGCCAAGGCCGACGTCATCGAAAACAACCTGAGACCGGGAGTGATGGAGAGCTGGAATATCGGCTACCGTCAAATCAAGAAGATTAACCCCAGCATTATCTACCTGGCTAAGAACGGCTTCGGCCAGTGGGGGCAGTATGCCATGGAGAACCGGCCCTCCAACGACGGCGCTTCGCAGGCGTTTTCCGGGTACGCCTGGCTTTCCAGTTTCCCCGACCAGCCGCCGCTGAAGAGCCGACTCTATATCTGCGACAACTACGGGGCGTTGATGGGGGAACTGGCGGTGCTGGCTGCCCTGCACCACCGGGAAAAGACGGGGAAGGGGCAGTTCATCGAGCTGTCACAGAGCGAAGCTATTATGCGGGCGATGACCTGGGTCTGGCCCTACCAGCAGCTTACGGGCAAGGTGGCTATGCCCGCGGGCAACCGTGATTTATCTATCAGTCCCGCCGACACCTTCTATTGTGCCGACGACAGCTTCGTGGCTATAGCCGCGCCGGCCCCGGATGAATTCAGGGGCTTGTGCACAGCCATGGGCAGGCCGGAGCTGGCTGCTGACCCCCGCTACAAAGACCACCTCACCCGATTGCAGGAAGATAACGCTGCCGCAATCCTCAAAATTATCGCCGACTGGGCGAGGACCAAGGCACCAGAAGAGATTGAGAAGCTGGCGGAAAAGCACGGCTTCGCCGCCAGTCATGTCTATACCACCAAGGAGGTAGTGGAGGACAAGCACTTTCACGCCAGGGGCTTTATGACCGAGGTCAATGACGCCATCCTCGGCCAGTACCTGGACCACGAGTTCCCGGTGATGATGTCCCAGAGCCCGCCCAGCATTGATTGGGGGGTCAGGGCGGTAGGCTTTGACAACGAATATATAATGACCGAGGTTCTGGGCAAGAGCGAGAAGGAGATTAAGCGGCTGTACGAGTGCGGCGCCCTGGGCAAGTGGGCCGACGTACCGACCCGCCGTCCACCGTCAGACTGGGACGGCAAGTCCGGGCTGAGGACAACGCTGGACTTATCATCAGCAGGCAAGGCTGCTCCCCCTAACTCAGGCCAGAAAAAGAAAAACAAGGCAGTCAATCAGGAACAGGCTACCTGGATGGACTGGGTAAGGGGCCAGGATGACCCGGCCATCGCCCATACCAGGCCCGAAGCCCTAGAGAATATAACCGTCCTGGACCTGAGCTACAAGAGCTATGCCGGCTGCTACTGCTCCTCGATGCTGGCCGAACTCGGGGCTAAAGTGCTGAGGATAGAGCCGCCGGAGGGTGATTACATCAGGACATTCACTCCCTACGGCATACTGCACAAGGGCGAGGGGCTTAACTATCTGAGCGAGGGCCGGAACAAGCACCACATTACCCTCAACCTGAAAGAGGCAGAGGGTAGGGAGATAGTGAAAAGCTTGGTTAGTAAAACTGACGTGCTCATAGAGACCTATAAGCCCGGGGTTATGGATGAGTGGGGTATCGGCTACGAACAGCTAAAGAAGATTAATCCGAAGCTGGTATTCGCTTCGATAACCGGTTTTGGGCAGTTCGGGCCCATGAGCCGCAGCCGCATGCCCGACTACGATAATATCGCCCAGGCCCGGTCGGGAGTACAATCGGCGACGGGAGAGGTTATGCCCGAGGGCAAGAGCTACGATGAATGTCCCTGGGCGGTGCCTACCAAGGCGGGACCCTGGATAGCCTGGGTGCAACCGGGGACATTTATGGCGGTCGGTATCCTGGCGGCGCTGCACTGGAGGAAGGTGAGCGGCCAGGGACAGGCGCTGGATGTGGCTACGGCGGAGGCTTACGCCCGCTTTGATGACTATGCGGCGCTGTGGTATCAGGAATCGGGAATCGTTAACGAGCGCTTCGGCAGCCTGGATACTGCGGGCTGGCTTTACTGCTTCGCGCCGACCAAGGATGGCGCCGTTTTTCTGGGAGGTCTAAGGCTGGAGATGTGGCAGGCTTTTGCCGATATGCTGGGGAAGTGGGATGAGTGGGATGCCGCCAGCTGGACGACGCTGCAGGTCTTTATGCGTAAAGACGAGCAGTTGAAGTGGGCGCCGAAGGTCTTTGCCGAGACACGCAAGTATACCAACGACGAGCTGGTAGCCATGTCGATAGAGTATTCCCAGAAGGGTCGATTAGCCCCCATTACGCCGGTGGTGGCGCCGGTCTGTTCCCCTGAAGAGCCGATGAAGGACGCCAACTGGTTGGATAGAGGGATGTTCACCCCGGTTAAAGACCCGATTTACGGAGAGATTGTCGTCGCCCAGGCGCAGCACAAGATGACCGAGACGCCCCTCAGGACGAAGTGGATCTGCCAGCCGGTGGGCCATGATAACGAGAGCATCTATAAAGAATATATGGATTTCTCCCCTGCCCGCTTAAGCGAGTTGAAGAAGTCGGGTATAATATAACTAAGGACAATAATGGATTTAGCTAATCTGGTGGTTCTTATCAGGGGTGGTGGGGAGGTAGCCAGCGGGGTGGCCCATAAGCTGGCGCACGCCCGCTTCCGGGTCTGCATGACGGAGACCTCTCAGCCGTTAGCCGTCAGCCGCGGGGTTGCCTTCTGCGAGGCGATATATGACGGGGAAAAAGAGGTCGAGGGGATAACAGCCAAGCGGGTGGAATCGCCGGGCCAGATTGCCGGGGTATGGCGCCAGAACAAGCTGCCTATCATCGTTGACCCCGATGCACTGGTGAAAGATATGCTCAAACCCGCAGTGCTGGTTGACGCCCTGATGTCCAAGCAAAATATGGGGACAAAGATTAGCGATGCCCCGCTGGTCATCGGGCTGGGGCCCGGCTTTCAGGCAAAAGAGGAAGTCCATGTGGTGGTGGAGACTAACAACAGCGAGCGCCTGGGTAGAGTAATCACGGAGGGTAAAGCGGAGGAGGATACCGGAATTCCCGTCGCCATCGGCGGCTTAACTGAGGAAAGAGTGCTGCATTCCCCCAGCGACGGCCAGTTCCTGACCGATAAGGATATAGGAGACATGGTGGCAGCTGGTGATATAGTGGCTTCAGTAGCCGCACAGCCCCTCAAGGCGGAGATAGGCGGCGTGGTACGCGCTCTGCTCAGGAACGGGACGGTGGTGGGAAAAGGGGCCAAGCTGGGCGAGATTGACCCTTCGGGTGATAAAGAAGCCTGCTATACCATCCGGCCCAGGGTGAGGGCGATTGCGGGTGGGGTTTTAGAGGCGATACTGATGCGCTTTAACGTTTAGAGGAGAGTAAGGATGGACGATATCTACCAGGAAATTGTCAAAGTTAAAGAAGCGGGGCAAGAAGCAGCGCTGGTCACTATTGTCTCCGCCACCGGCTCTACGCCCCGGGAAGAAGGCGCCAAGATGCTAGTTAAGCCCGATGGCACTATCGCCGGCACCATCGGCGGCGGCAGCCTGGAAGCCCATGTGATTGAAGAAGCCGTCAAGGTAATAAAGCAGGGCAAGCCCAAGCGTCTCCACATGAGCCTGACGGCTAAAGAGGCCGAGGAGGCGGGGATGATATGCGGGGGCGACCTGGAGGTGTTTATCGAGCCTATCCTGACGGCACCCACCCTGTATATCTTCGGCGGCGGTCATGTTTCGCTGCCGCTGGCTAGGATGGGCAAGCTCCTCGGCTTTAAGATTACCGTAATCGACGACCGCGCCGAGTTCACCAGCGCCAAAAGATTTCCTGAAGCCGAGATTTTCCTGGCCGATGACTTTACCCAAGCCTTCCCCAGGCTGGAGATAGACAAGTCGAGCTACATCGTGATTGTTACCCGCGGCCACCAGCATGACGAGCTGGTGTTGGGTTGGGCGGTAGGCACTCCGGCTAAATATGTCGGCATGATCGGCAGTAAGACAAAGGTCAAGACTATATTCGCACACCTGCTGGCTAAAGGAATGCCTAAAGCAAAGCTGGATAGCGTCCACTCCCCTATCGGGCTGGAGATAGAGGCCCAGACTCCTGAGGAGATAGCGGTCAGCATCCTGGCGGAGATAGTAAAAGTCCGCCGTTCTACTTAGTAGGTTTCTCCCTCACCCCCCAAAGATTAAAACCACGGTATGCAGCTCATCCCCGTCTTTGACCGTTGTGGCTAACTCGTCCGGATAGGTACTCTCCCCATTGATATAGATTTCAAGGATACGGCTCAGCGCGCCGTCCTTTTCGAAGAGCCTCTTTTTAAGCCTGGGGAATCGGGTAGCCAGCTGCTCGAGGCACTGGCCAACGGTATCACCGTTAACTTCGACCACCGTCTGGCCATTGGTAAGACTAGCCAGAGAGCGATGAAGGTTTACCTTAACACTCAACTTTTATCCTTCAAACCACCGCAGTGCTCGCAATTGGGGTCTCTCTTAACCTTAAACTCGGTGAATTTCATATTCAGCCCGTCATAGACGAGCAGCCGGTTGCCCAGCAGTTGCCCTGTTCCCACCAGGTACTTTATTACCTCTGTCGCCTGAATACAGCCGATGACCCCGGGGGTAACGCCGACCACGGGAAAGATACCTTCGACGACAGCCCCGCGGTAGACGCACCTCAGGCAGGCGGTTTGGCCTGGGATTACGGTCATCGCCCTGCCCTCAAAGCCGTTGACGGCGCCGTGAAAGAAGGGGATATTCTTCTCTATCGCCGTCTTGTTCAGCAGGTAGCGGGTGGGCAGGTTATCCATGGCGTCGACGATCAGGTCAAAGCCAGCCACCAGCCTGGAGATACTGGCTTCGGTTATCTCTTCGGCGACGGCCTCTATTTTCACCTTCGGGTTTATGCCCTTGAGCCTTTTCGTCGCCGAATCGACCTTATTCTTACCGATGTCCTCGTCACGGTGCAGTATTTGCCGGTTCAGGTTGCTGAGTTCCACCTTATCGTGGTCAACCACCCGTATTACTCCCACCCCGGCCGCCGCCAGGTAGGTGGCGGTTACCGAGCCCAAGCCGCCGACGCCGGCGATAAAGACCTTAGCCTTTTTCAGCCTGGCCTGTCCTTCCTCGCCGAAGCCATTGATTAATATCTGGCGGCTGTATCTTTCTAATTCTTCTTGGCTAAGCATTTTGTCAGCTACTCCTCCGGTTTAGCCATCTTTCCACATGTATCTTACCGCTTTTCCTTTAATGTATCCAGTGCTTTAGCCTGATGGACAGCTGGCGTTACCTTAAGCCAAGGTCTTGACAAATGACCTAATGAGGACTAGGCTCAGGCTGCAATACTAGAAAGGGGACGACATCATGGCAGAATCAATGGCAGAGTTTGTGGTATACAAAGACAAGGCAGGAGAATGGCGCTGGAGACTGGTGCATAGAAACACGAATATAATCGCCGATTCGGGTGAGGGCTATGAGCGGAAGGCTGGCGCGGAGAATGGTATTCAGTCGGTAAAGGATAACGCCCCTGATGCTCCCATCAAATACCTTGACTGAATAATGGTCGGGGTGGGCGGATTTGAACCGCCGACCTCAGCG
>SOKR01000022.1 GCA_004375675.1 Dehalococcoidia bacterium | reverse complement strand
CGCCCACTTTGAACATACTATTGCTATTGCTGGCGATGAAGCCGAGGTGCTTACCATTAGAGAAGGAGTTTATGCCTAAGAAGGAGGCCATTGAGGTCGAAGGTACGGTAGTCGAGCCCTTGCCTAACGCCATGTTTCGGGTTGAGCTGCCTGACGGCCACAAGGTTCTGGCCCACATCTCGGGCAAAATAAGATTGCATTACATCAGAATCCTGCCCGGGGATAAGGTCCTGGTGGAGCTTTCCCCTTACGACCTGAGCCGGGGCCGGATTACCTATCGGTTTAAGTAGTGCGGAGAATTAGTTGTGAAAGTAAGAGCTTCAGTTAGAGTTATCTGTGAAAAGTGCAAGATAGTGAAGCGGCGCGGGGTGGTCAGGGTTATCTGTTCCAACCCCAAGCATAAGCAGAGGCAGGGTTAAACACCCTGTACGAGGAGGCTTGTAGATGGCGCGTATAGCCGGAGTAGATATACCGAAAAACAAGCAGGTCTTGTTCTCGCTGCAATATATCTATGGCATCGGCTCTTCTTTGAGCCATAAGATTCTGGCCCAGGCTAAGGTCGACCCCTATACCAAGGTGAGTGACCTGGCTGAAGAAGAGGTCAATCGTCTGCGCGAGATTATTGACAAGGAGCATAATGTTGAGGGAGAACTAAGGAAAGAAGTCGACCTCAATATAAAGCGCCTCATCGAGATTGGCAGCTACCGGGGCGCCAGGCACCGCCACGGCTTGCCGGTGAGGGGGCAGCGCACCCGGACTAATGCCCGCGCCAAGCGCGGTTCCCGCAAGACGGTAGCCGGCAGGGGACAGCATCGAGGCGTGACCAAGAAGTAATTGAGGTTATAAATAAAGGGGAGATAGAATGGCACAGAAGAAACGCAACAAATCCAGAAGGCGGGAAAAGAAGTCCATCCCGGTGGGGAGGGCTTATATCCAGTCCAGCTTTAATAATACTATAGTTACCCTTACCGACCCCCAGGGCAATGTTCTCGCCTGGGGAAGCTCGGGTTCGGCGCGCTTTAAGGGTTCGCGCAAGGGCACCCCTTATGCGGCCCAGCTTGCCGCCCGCGACGCGGTGCGCAAGGGTATGGAGCACGGCCTGCGCCAGGTGGAGGTCTTCGTTAAGGGACCGGGCAGCGGGCGCGAGGCGGCGATTCGTTCCCTGCAGGCTTCGGGGCTTAACGTTACCAGCATCAGGGACGTAACGCCGATACCGCATAACGGCTGTAGGCCGCGTAAGAGGAGGCGGGTGTAGATGGCCAGATACGCATCAGCGGTTTGTCGCCTCTGTCGGCGCAGCGGCGAGAAATTAATGCTTAAGGGCAGTCGCTGCTTTACCCCCAAGTGCGCCTTCGACCGGCGCGCCAAGCCACCGGGGCAGCAGCCCATTCGGCGGCGGCGGATCTCCGACCGGGGGGCACAGCTTAGAGAAAAGCAGAAAGCCCGCTATAGCTACGGCATCCTGGAAAGGCAGTTTAGGCGTCTTTTCGGGGAGGCGGAGCGGCAGATAGGCATCACCGGCGAGAACCTGCTGATGCTGCTGGAGAGGCGGCTGGATAACGTCGTCTATCGGCTGGGTTTCGCCGATTCGCGCGCCCAGGCCCGCCAGCTGGTCCAGCACGGGCATATTATCATTAACGGGCGCAAGAACGATATCCCTTCCTCTTTAGTCAAGGAAGGCGATGTCATCGGCTGGAAGAAGAGCAGCACCAAGAGCGGCTATTACCAGCAGGTTGCCGCCAGTATCGAAAGCAAGGTTATCCCCAACTGGTTGAGCCTGGACGGGGAGAATCTGGTGGGTCGGGTTCTATCTGTGCCCACCCCTGAGGACGTCGAGGCAAAATTCCAGGGGCAGAGCATAGTTGAGTTCTATTCACGGTAAGTCACCTGATAGGGAGGTAGCACATTGTCTCGTTTGGCTATAGCCAATATAGAGTGTGTGGACAGCCAGGATAACTTCAGCCGTTTCCACGTCGAGCCGTTGGAAAAGGGCTTCGGCGTTACCCTGGGCAATGCCCTGCGGCGCGTGCTCCTGGGCTACCTTCCCGGAGCGGCGGTGACCAGGGTTAAGATCGAGGGGATTCAGCACGAATTCTCGACCATACCCTTTGTCAAGGAGGACGTCACCGAGTTCCTGCTCAACATTAAGACGCTGAGGTTAAAGTCCCTTTCCGAGCAGCCGGGCAAGCTGATGCTGGAGGTGGAGGGCGAGAAGCGGGTTACCGCCGCCGACATTGCTGCCTCCACCGACTTCGAGATTGCCAACCCCGAGCTTTACCTGGCCACCCTGGATTCGCCCGAAGCCAAGCTCTCGGTGGAGCTCGATGTCGAGCTGGGCGAGGGCTACCGGGAGGCGGAGTCGGGCGACAACATGCCCGTGGGGACGATTCCCATCGACGCCGTCTTTACCCCGGTACGCAAGGTCAACTTTAACGTCGAGCCGGTACATGTCAGCCGGGAGATGAGGCGGGAACGCTTAGACCTGGAGGTCTGGACGGACGGCACCATAACCCCGGTGGAGGCCATCAGCCACGGCGCCCAGATTATGGTGGACCAGCTAATGCCCTTTATCGATTACGCTAAGGTCTCCCGACTGGAGGAAGAGAAGGAGATGATTCGCGCCTCCATCAGCGAGGAGAAATACGATATGCCCGTGGAGCAGCTCGACCTTTCCGTGCGCACCATGAACTGCCTGCGGCGCGGTGGTATCGCCACCGTGGGCGAGCTGATAAGTCGCGGCGAGAGGGGGCTGCTCGCCCTGCATAATTTCGGGCAGAAGTCCCGGCAGGAGGTAGATGAGAAGCTGGCGTCGATGGAGCTTTCCTTGACGTCTGCGGTCAAAGAGGAAGAGGAGGAGAGCTAAGCGATATGAGGCATAACGTAGCCGGTAGGAGACTGGGGCGGTCTTCAGCGCACCGTAAGGCACTCTACCGCAACCTGGTAACCGACCTCTTAAACTATGAGAAGATAACCACCACCGAGGCTAAGGCTAAGGAAGTGCGCAGCCTGGCGGAGCGGATGATTACCCTGGGCAAAGATGGGAAGCTCCCCGCCCGCCGACAGGCGCTTGCCTTTATCCTGGACGAGAAGGTGGCGGATAAGGTATTTGTTGAGCTTGCCCCGAGGTATGCCGAGCGCC
>SOKR01000015.1 GCA_004375675.1 Dehalococcoidia bacterium | reverse complement strand
TGCTTTATGGTCCCCCTGCTGGTGGGCACCGACGGCAGCCAGAAGATGAGCAAGAGCCTGGGAAATTATATCGGCGTCACCGAGTCCCCCGAGCAGATATACGGCAAGGTGATGTCGGTGCCCGACGACCTCGTCCTCAACTACTTCGAGCTTTTGACCGATGTCCCCGACAAAGAGCTTGGGGAATTCAGCGAAGGCTTAAAGCAGCAAAAGGTTAACCCGATGCTCCTCAAGAAGCGCCTGGCCAGAGAAATCATCGCCCAGCTTTACGACCAGAAAGCCGCTGCCGAAGCCGAGGGGCATTTCGAGAAAACAGTGCAGCAGAAGGAAATGCCCGACGAGATACCGGAGTGCCGCCTTTCTTTTAAGGAGCTGTGCCCCCAACCGGGCGGCGATGTTGATATCAGCCGCCTGTTGGTGGCGGCGGGGCTGGCCAAGAGCCGCAGCGAGGCTAACCGCCTCATTTCTCAGGGCGCCGTCAGCATAGACGGTGATAAAACCTCTACCAGCATCGCTACTATCAAAAGCGGCTGTATTATAAAGGTAGGCAAACGCCGCTTTGCTAAGATAATCGACAAAGACTAACATAAAGGAGATATAACATGGACAATCTACGTATCCCCGGCCCCACCCCCCTCCCCGACGAAGTGCTCAAGACGATGAGCCGCCAGATGATAAATCATCGCGGCCCCGAGTTCAAGCAGATTCAGGACGACGTGCTCACCGACCTGAAAAAGCTCTTCATGACCAAAAACGACGTTTTCCTGCTCACCGGCTCCGGTACCGGTGGCTTAGAAGCGGGTGTGGTCAACACCATGTCCCCCGGTGATAAGGTGCTATCGGTGTCTATCGGCGTCTTCGGCGACCGCTTCGCCGCCATCGCCAAGCACTTCGGCGCCGATGTCACTAACCTGAATGTCGAGTGGGGCAAAGCCGCCGACCCCGACGCCGTGCGCAAGGCGTTACAGGCCGACCCCAGGATAAAGACGGTGCTGGTCACCCATAACGAGACCTCCACCGGTGTCACCAACGACCTCAAGGCGATAAGCGCCGTGGTCAAGGAATTCGACAAGCTTTTAGTTGTGGACGCCATCAGCTCTTTAGGCTCGATTGAAATGCCCGTGGACGACTGGAACATTGATATCGCCATCACCGGCTCGCAGAAGGGTTGGATGGTGCCGCCGGGACTGGCTATGGTCAGCGTCAGCCAGAGGGGCTGGCAGGCACACGCCGAGTCCAAGATACCCAGCTTTTACTGGGACTTCGGCAAGGCCAAGGACTACCTGGCCAAGGGGCAAACGCCCTGGACGCCCGCCGTCAACGTGATATACGGGCTGGAGGTAGCGCTCAAGATGATGCTCAAGGAGGGCCTGCCCAATATCTTCGCCCGCCACGCCCGCATCGCCCAATCCGTCCGCGACGGCATAAAGGCGCTGGGCTTATCCCTCTTCGCCGAAGAAAGCCATGCCTCCAACACGGTTAGTTCGGTAGCCGGCTCAAACGGACTGGACACCAGGAAGCTGGTCAAGATTATGAGAGAGCAAGAACACGTCGTGCTGGCCGGCGGACAGCGGACACTGGACGGCAAGATATTCCGCATCGGCCACCTGGGCTGGGTAAGCGACGACGACATCAAGGGATTTCTGTCCTCACTGAAAAAGGTACTGCCCCAGGCCGGATTTAAGGGTGGCTAGGAGAGGGTAAAATGAAAGTCTTAATTGCCGACAAGCTTGCCGAGGAAGGGATAAAGATTCTGCGGCCCCACACTGAGGTGGAGGTCAAGACCGGCCTCAAGCCGGAAGAGCTTATTGCCACCATCGGCGACTACGACGCCCTCATTGTGCGCAGCCAGACCAAGGTCACGGCTGATATCATCCGGGCCGGCAAAAAGCTGCAGGTCATCGCCCGCGCCGGCGTCGGCGTGGACAACATCGCTGTCGACGAAGCCACCCAGCACGGCATCATCGTGGTCAACGCCCCCACCGGCAACACCATCTCCGCCGCCGAGCACACCATCGCCCTCATGCTGGCTCTGGCCCGCAACATCCCCCAGGCGAACACCGTGCTCCGGGGGGGAGAATGGAAGCGCTCCGATTTTATGGGCACCGAGGTCAGGAACAAGACGCTGGGCATTTTGGGGCTGGGCAACGTCGGCTCCGAGGTGGCCAAGCGCGCCCACGGGCTGCAGATGAAGCTCATCGGCCACGACCCCTTTATCTCCGTGGAACACGCCCGTAACCTTCAGGTGGAGCTTGTCTCCATCAAGCAACTGCTCAAGGAATCGGACTTCGTTACCCTCCATATGCCCCTCACCTCCTCGACCAAGGGAATGATCGGAACCAAAGAGCTGGCTACGGTCAAGCCCACCGTCAGGATTATCAACACCGCCCGCGGCGGGCTCATTGACGAAGCCGCGCTGGCGAAGGCGATTAAGGAAAAGAGGGTAGCCGGCGCCGCTATCGATGTTTTCCCCACCGAGCCCTGCACCCGGAGCATCTTCTTCGAGGACGATAGAATAATCGTTACCCCCCACCTGGGCGCCTCCACCACCGAGGCTCAGGCTATGGCCGCCAGCGATGTCGCCGAGCAGGTGGTCGACATACTGCAGGGGAAACCGCCCCGCTACCCCGTCAACGCCCCGTTTATACCCTCCGAGACGCTGTCGACGCTGGCGCCCTTTATCAAGGTGGCGACGACGCTGGGCCATCTGGTCGGCCAGCTCGCCGAGGGACAGACGAATGCCGTACAGATTAAATACGAAGGCGAGATTTCCAACTATGACACCAATTCCCTCAAGGCCGCCGTCCTGGGCGGGCTTTTGGAGGGGATAAGCGAAGAACGGGTCAACATTGTCAACGCCGACATAGTGGCTTCCCGCCGCGGCTTGACCGTTGTCGAGCAGAAAGAGTCGGCCTGCGAAAACTACGCCAGCCTCATCACCGTTGAGGTTGCCACCAGCGCCGGCGCCACCATCGGCGCGGGCACGGTGATACACGGCGAATCGCATATCGTACGGGTCAACAACTTCTGGATGGATATCGTGCCCACGGGCGGCTACTTCCTCTTCAGCAACCACAAGGACCGCCCCGGTCTTATCGGCGCGGCGGGCAAGATAACCGGTGACGCCGATATCAACATCAGCGCCATGCACCTTTCCCGCCTGAA
>SOKR01000023.1 GCA_004375675.1 Dehalococcoidia bacterium | reverse complement strand
TGGGGGAGTTGAAGAGGGGGCTATGCCCCCTCTGGAAAAGACCTTTGTGGGTGGGCTGGTGTGGGTAAAAACAACCTGGGGGGTGGTATAGTTGTGAGATTGAATGGACTCAATTCCCGGTTTTTGTTAGCTCTCCAAGCTATCTTTTTGCCCCTTCCTTCGTTATACTTTATGCACAGGATAACGCCATAGTTGCCTTAATCTAGAGGGGGTTGTCAGGTGCCAAGTGAAGAGAGCCTGGTTCGGCGGGCGCAAAACAATGACCAGGAGGCATTTGCCCAGCTGTACGAGGAACATTTCGATAAGATTTACCGCTATCTGGCTTTGAGGGTAGGCAATGAGATGGAGGTGGAAGATATGACTCAGCAGGTCTTCCTTAACGCACTCCGGTCAATCTCCTCCTTCAGGTGGAGGGGAGTACCCTTCTCCGCCTGGCTCTACCGCATCGCCCACAACCAGGCGGTTGACCACCTGAGAAAAAAGAGAAAGCGCGCCTCTGTCCCCCTGGACGAGTCGCTGATAAGTAGCGGCGATAGCCCTCACTCCACCACCGAGCTCAAGATGGATGTCGAGCAATTGCTCCAGGCGACGAGGCGGCTGACCGAGGCGCAGCGCGAGGTAATCTCGTTGCGCTTTAGCAGCGAGCTGTCCATCGCTCGGGTAGCCAGGATTATGGATAAGAGCGAGGGGGCGGTAAAGGCGTTGCAGCACAGCGCCATCGTCGCCCTGCGACGGACAATGTTGGTGACGGAACAATGAAAAAGGATAAAGAATTCAATAATATCTTCGACGAATGCCTGGAGCGGATAGTGGTCGACGGCGAAACCCTGGAGCAGTGCCTTGAGCGCTATCCGGAGCAGGCGGCTGAGCTCAAGCCTTTGCTGGAGACGGTGCTGGTGGTCAAGGAAGCGTCGGCAGTTGAGCCGAGGCCCGAGTTTAAAGCCAGGGCCAGGTACCAGTTCCGCTCGGCGCTGCAGGAGAAAGCCGCCCCCAAACGCCGCCCCTTCTTCGGCTGGGTGCCGCGTTGGGCGACGGCGCTGGCTATCGTCCTCGTCGTGCTCATGGCGGGGGGAGGCACCGTAGCCGCCGCCAGCAACAGCATGCCCGATAGCATCCTCTACCCGGTCAAGCTGGCTACCGAGAATGTACAGTTGGCGCTGACCACCTCTGAGCTGAGCAGGGCCAGGCTCTGCGCTGGCTTTGCCGACAGGAGGGTGGTGGAGATAATCTATATGGCCGACAGGGGCGACGCCCATCAGGTGGAGGTAATCACCAGACGCCTGGACGACCGTCTGGATATGCTGGTCGTTCTGGTCTCGGAGCTGGAAGCGGACGATGCAAATGGAGCCGAAGCGATGTTGTCGGTGCCTGATGGTGGCGATATGGAACCCCTGCTGGTAGAGGAGACCGCAGGTCAGGGCAGGGGCCATGGTCAGCCCCAAAATCGGGCGGGGCTCAGGGTGGTGGTGGCGGGCTCGGCGGCTAACAACCACGCGGTGATGTGGGCGATGCTGGACGAAGTGCCCGAATCGGTGCGAGAGGCTCTGCTGGAAGCGATCGCGGTATTGGAAGACGGCTACGAAGACGTCCTCCAAGCCCTGGAATAACCCCCTATTTCCCCAAATTCACTAAAGTCGCCGCTAACTAAACGACGACTTTTTCGTTATATATAGATGGAAGCAATGCAAGCGATTCGGGAAAGGAGGTGAATCATGAAACGGAATTTGCTAGTGGGGGTAGGTGTGGTGGTTATTAGTCTGGCACTGGTGTTGTCCCTGGTCGGTTTTTCCGCCTGCACGGCGGGCCCGACCACCATCGGCACGGTGGACTTAAACACTCAGCAGGAGGGTATCTGGGTCAACGGTCAAGGCGAAGTTACCGTCACCCCCGACCTCGCCACCCTCTGGTTAGGCGTTGAGGCTCAGGCGGACACAGTGACCGAGGCTCAATCTCAGGCGGTGGAGGCTATGGACAACGTCATGACCGCCCTGACCGATAACGGCGTGGATGAGGATGATATCCAGACCCAGTATTTCAGCATCGACCAGGTTACCCGCTGGGATGATGACGAGTACGTCGTCATCGGCTACCGGGTGACCAATATGGTGATAGCCAAGATAAGGGATATAGATAACGTTGGCACCATTATTGACGCTGTGGCTGAAGCCGGCGGAGACCTAACCCGCATCAACAACATCGCCTTCTCGGTTGATGACCCTTCGGAATACTATGAAGAGGCACGGGAAGAGGCAATGGCTGATGCCAAAGACAAGGCCGAGCAACTAGCTGACCTGGCCGGAATCGAGCTGGGCCAGCCGACCTATATCTCGGAAGGCAACATATACCCTCCCGTAGTCTATAGGGACGCGGGAATGGCGCCGGAAGAAGGTTACACGACATCAATCAGCCCCGGAGAAATAGAGCTTACCCTTACCGTCCAGGTGGCTTACGCCATCGAGGACTGATAAGAATTATTGCTCAGGAGGTCGAACTAGAATGTCGAAAGTAATAACCGTAACCGGAGTATCCATACTGGCTCTGGCTCTGGTCCTGGGGATGGATGTCCCCGCCCTGGCCGCCCCGAATTCGGCGCCGTCCTGGGTCGGCGATTTGGAAGGCGAATTGATAAGAGGCGAAGTTGTCAGCATCGGCGACCAGGAGTTTGTCATCCAGTCCGGGGAAGAGGAGCTTACCATAGCAGTAGCTGACGATACCCGGTACTACCAGCTGTCTCTACCGGGCCAGGTTATGGCTTCGGCGCGGCAGCGGCTGCAGTTACATCAGCAAAACCAGCTGGAGCTTAGAGCTCGAGTCGGCAATGGCAACGGCCATGGCTGGGGCAGGCAAAACCGGTTGCAGGCGGCGCTTGAAAACCGCAATCTGCTGAGGCTCCAGAACCAGCTGGCTCAGACGGAAGGAGCGCCCTGGGGACTCTACTGGCTAAGGGGGTTCTGCCCCTTTGGCGGGCAGGCTGAATTCGCCGATATTGCCGTTGGCGATAGCGTGGTGGTGTTATTCGGTGAGAATAACCTGGCGCGGGTGGTGCTGATTATAAAGCCGACTGCTTAACCAACCACTAGGGTTGATATCAGGAGGGAGTCCTTCTGAGAAGGACTCCCTCTTATTTTATGGTCGTATCGCCGTAACGTTCCCACTCGCTGTAAACACAGCCGCAG
>SOKR01000091.1 GCA_004375675.1 Dehalococcoidia bacterium | reverse complement strand
CGCGCAGGTACTTCAGTATACTGAGCTCGTCATCAACTATCAGTATGCGCGTCTTTTTCATTTGTTTAGCTTCTGTTAAAGGGCGGCTACTGCTTTTAGCTATTACCCTTGGCCGTATCCCCTCAATTGTTACAAGGGCTGCCGAGCAATTCTAGCCTTTATGCATAGCTATTGTCAATATATCTCGACTATTCTCAATAGAGCGCCGCTTTTGTGGAGCGGGCGCTCAAACTCAATTGGGACGGGGCTTTTTCCAGCTTTCGGCTTTATGCAGAAGCTCGCGGGCATTGGTCAGGGCGGTTTCGGTGTAGTGGGCGCCGGCCAGCATGACCGCCAGTTCTTTGAGGCGGGCTTCGTCTTCAAGACTTTCAAGCAGGCTTAAAGTCCGCGCCCCGGCGAGCTCCTTGTGAACGCTGAAGTGGGCGTCGGCGAAGGCGGCGATCTGGGGGAGGTGGGTGACGCAGACTACCTGGTGGTTCCGCGCCAGGCTGCTGAGCTTCTTACCTATTATCTCCCCGCTCCTGCCCCCGATGCCGATATCGATTTCGTCGAAGATGAGCACGGGGATGTGATCGGCTTCGGAAAGCGCTCCTTTGAGAGCCAGGGTGAAGCGGGAAAGCTCCCCGGTGGAGGCGATTTTAGCCAGGGGCTTGAGGGGCTCTCCGGGGTTGGTCGACGCCATGAACTCCACCGTGTCGACGCCTTCGTTGCCGAAGGCGTAGCTCTGGCCGTCGGGGAGGGGAATTCCGTCCTCGTCTTCTTCCCGGCTTAGCGATACCTGGAATTCGACCTGGGGCATGTTCAGGTCGTTAATCTCTTTTTTTACCTTGGTCATCAGTTTTTCGGCGGCTTTGGCGCGTTCTGCGGAAAGCCGGGCCGCCGTTTGCCCCATTGCCTGCTTGAGGGCAGCGGCTGTTTCTTTAAGCTGGGCGCTTCTTTCCGCAGAGTTGGAGACCTCGTCCAGTTCCTTTTGCGCTTTGGTCAGGTAAGCCAGTACCTCGCTAACGGTCTGGCCGTATTTTCTTTTAAGACCCCTGATTAGCTCCAGCCGCGATTCTATCTCTTCGAGGCGGTTGGGGTCGTACTCCAAGCCGTCGCTGTAAGCCCGAATGCTCCTGGCGGTCTCGGTAAGCCCGTCTATGGTTTCTTCGAGCAAGTCCAGTTGTTCTTTTAAGGAGGGGTCGATTTCGACCAGCTTTTTTATCGCCTGGGCAGCTTCGTTGAGCTTGTCCAGCGCCGGCACTGCCTGGCTCGAAGCGTCTTCCTCGTAGAGGGCGCGGTAGGCTTCGTAAGATATGGTTTTCAGCTTTTCGGCGGAAGCGAGAATATCTCGCTCTCTTTCCAGCTCTGTTTCCTCGCCTTCTTTGAGCTGGGCGCGGCTTATCTCCTCTAGTTGAAAGCGCAGGAATTCCTCGCGGCGGGCGCGCTCCTGCTCGTCTTTTTCCAGGGCTTTGAGCTCCTGTTCTACCTTGTTGAGTTCTTTGGCTTTGGCGGTAAAGTCCTGGCGCGGTTCCATCGTGTGGGCGTAGGCGTCCAGAAAGTCGAGGTGGGAGCCGCTGTCGAAGAGGGAGAGGTGGTCGCTCTGGCCGTGAATATCGACCAGCAAACTACCTATTTGGCGCAAAAACGACTTGGGGACGGCGTGGCCGTTCACCCTTATAGTATCGGGGCTTTTGCGGCGGAGCTGGCAGTCTATGACCAGGGTATCTTCGTCAGCCGTCAGCTCTTTTTCCGCCAGCAGTTCTTTGAGGGAGGCGAGGTTTTCCTTTGGGGGGAGGCTAAAGACACCTTCGATTTGGGCCTGGTCGGCGCCGTGGCGGATGACTTCCTTGTCGGCTTTGCCGGCCAGCAGGAGCTCTACGGCGTCAATGACCAGAGACTTGCCGGCTCCGGTTTCGCCGGTGATGATATTCAGTCCGTCATCGAGCCTCCAGTTCATGTCCTCGATGATGCCCAGGTTTTTGACTCTCAGTTCGACTAACAAATGCTCTTTCCTGAATCCCAAAAAGTATTCTTTATATTTTACCACGTGCGCTGAGAAATGGCTCGGTAATGCTCGCCGTATAACGTTGTGGTTTTCACCGTATATCGAACGCAGACTTCAAGAAACGGATGATTTTGCCGCGGATGAGGGGATACCACAGCCAGATGGTGGGGTGGGTGGTGGGGAAGTCCACTAGGTAATGTGACCAGTGCCCGGTCGTTTTTTGAGTTGCAGGTTAGGCTGCGATTTAGCTTTTTGGTAGCTGTATGGGTTCATCGCTAAAGCCAACAAATCGCCCTAGATAGCTTACTAAACGCTGCCGAAGCCTATACGCATCCGGTTGGTTTGGGCACGCCGGCCCACTTACAGGCGGATTGCGCCGGTCCCTGCGGGAAGAGCTCATAGAGTCGGCTCAGGTTGAAGCCGGTTACCTTAATAAGCCTTCTTATCATCGGGCAGATGCCGTTTTCCAGATAATAGTTCCTCAGGTAGTTGACTGCCGTCCAGTGCTCGTCGGTGAGTTCGTTGACGTCTTCCAGCGCCGCATAGGCTCGGGCCACGTCTTCCGTCCACCGGTCGGTTTCCTGCATAAATCCGTTCTCATCAACTTCGTACGTATCGCCAGCTAGTTTCATTTGTGCCATAGGAGTCGTCCTCTCTTGGATAAGTTATTTTTTAAGGTCTGTTCCGTAGTGCCGCAGGCAGAATTAGTATACTCTATGGGGCGGTTAAAGAGCAAGCAAGAGCGTTGGCTATTCCTCTTCCCACTTGATGAGGGGCTTTTCGATGTCGACCATGGCGTTGACCGCCAGTTCCCCCAGACCGCCGAAGATAATGCCCGACTTTTCTTTGACTTTATAGTAATCGAAGATGTCGCGGAACTGCAGCTTGCAGTTAAGGCAGGGGGCACACAGGTATTTATTTGCCTCGGGGTCGGGGTGGTCGGCAAAGGCGTCCAGTACCTGTTTTAGTTTAAGCCTGCCGGCAACGTGCACCTTCCAGTCGGTGAAGTTGACATCGGACATCACGCTTAAGCCCCCCCCGCCGCCGCAGCAGTAGTTATCTATTCCGTGGGGCGTCATCTCGCGGAACTGGGGGCAGAGGTAGCGCAGGATTCGGCGCTGGGGCTCAACTATGCCCAGGTTTCTGACTATATTGCAGGGGTCGTGAAGGGTCACCGGGAAGTCGTTCTTCGACGGGTCGAATTTAATCTTG
>SOKR01000001.1 GCA_004375675.1 Dehalococcoidia bacterium | reverse complement strand
TTATCCGTGGTTGTCGCCTTGACCTTCCGCCAGGCCGGGATGCCGCCCAGAAGTAGCGTCCTGCCCAAACTGAACTTGCCCCGGGACCTTGTCGTCTCCACCTCCACCGAGCTCTCTACCCTGCCGGTGATAATCAGGAAGACATCGCTGGCTGCCATCCTTTTCTCGCCGCCGGTACTGTCCCGGAAGAGGGCTTCTTTCTCTCTAAATTCCAGGGTTTGCACCTCGAAGATTTGGGGAAACTGGCGGAGTTTGGAGTCCGGGCAGGCAATCGCCACCAGCCCCAGCTTGCGCAGATTCCGCACTATCGGTTCGGCTCCCGACGGGCTGTCGGCGTGGGCGATGATTTTGGGTACCTCGCCGGCCAGCAGCAGGCGGGTGTAGGTGGGGCTTTTGTTGATGACGGTGGCGACGCTGCTTACCAGCTTTTCATCAGGGTGGGCCGGAGGAGCTACGGCAATATGCACTACCTCATAGTCAGCCATCAGTGTTTCCCCTACCGGTTAGCGACTTCCGGCAGCCATTATTATAGCCTTCCCGACTAACTCAAGCCAGGACAGTCCTGAAAGCGGCTTATTTGCTAAATTTCTCGATGTCCTTAGCCACTCCCTCCAACCCCAGCTCCTTGAGCTTCGCCTCAGAGGGTATGCCGTTTCGGGTGTAGCCGAGGGCGTCGTAGTACTCGTCGAGGAGGCCATCGAGGTTCTTAAATACCTGCCCCGTGGCCGGGCCCGCGTTCTGCAGCGGCTCGGTGCGCATTCTCTTGGGCAGGGTATCGTCCTTGCGGTCAAAGCCCTCACGGACATTGAAGCAGCGCTCCAGGCAGAGCGTCCTCTCGCCTATCTTTTCCACGTAGGCGGGGTCGGCGAACTCCTTAAAGCCGGTAGCCGCTACCAGCAACTCGCTGCGCTGCTGGGCATTAAAGCCGGTGACCGGACTGAAGCTGCACTGGATGACCGAGTCCTGAGTCGCCTGCGATGATTCGGCGCTGGCCGCGTCTTTCCCCTTATCAACCTCGGTCAGCTTGTCCTTCTTGCCGGCAAGCTCATCGCGGGGACGGCCGTACATGTGGCTGGCGCCTATGTTGGAGGTGGCTAAGATTAGCCCGTAGCCCTTGACGGCGCGGGGCTCGTAGGCGGGCAACTCCAGGCCCTTGATATGAATGGCATAGTCTTCGGCGCCCTTGCCAATCTTGGCGGCGGCTCGTTTGGTGCCTTCACCGAGGAGCCTGCCGAAGCCCTGGCGACTGCCGATTTTCTCCAGCAGCGTCATCATGGGGGCAGGGTCGCCCCAGTTGAGCTCCAGGCCGTCAGTGTCTTCCTTGGTGATAATGCCCCGCTGGTACAGCTCGTAGGCGAAGCCGATGGTATTACCGGCGCTGACGGTATCCATGCCGAGCTTATCGCAGAGGGAGTCGGCGGCTATCAGTGCGCCGATATCGGTGTTAGCCAGATTACCCCCCAGCGACCAGATGGTCTCATAATCGGGACCTTCGCTTGTGGCGCCGTCATAGGTGCCTCCGCTGACCTGACGCACCTGACCACACTTGGCCATGCAGCCGTAGCAGCCGTCGTTTTTGATCTTGATGTTGGCCAGGGCCTCATCGCCTATCTTCTCCACGCCTTCGAGACGGCCTTCCTGGAAATTCTTTACCGGGAAGATGCCCACCTTCTCGAAGCCCAGTGTAAGGTAAGAAGTGCCGAAATCGCTCATCTTGATTCGCCCCGGACTGGTCTTCAAGCCTTCAATAATTTCCCTGGCCAGCTTTTTGAAACCATCGGGGTCGTGCAGGCTCAAAGGCCCTGACGAGTTGACGGCAAACGCCTTGATTTTCTTAGCGCCCAGCACCGTGCCGACGCCAGTACGCCCGCCGCAGCGGAGGTCGCTGATGAGAACGGCATAGC
Organism: Dehalococcoidia bacterium; assembly: GCA_004375675.1. Taxonomy (GTDB): domain Bacteria; phylum Chloroflexota; class Dehalococcoidia; order Dehalococcoidales; family BS750m-G39; genus E44-bin88. Next base: position 1,323 of record SOKR01000001.1, on the reverse strand, counting down.
GGACCAGGTTTTCCCCCGCCGGGCCGATACAGGCGACCTGGGTTGATTTGCCGTGCTTTTCGCGTAGCTTCTGGTGCGTCTGCTGGGTGTCCAACCCCCAGAGGTCGGCGGCATCGAGGAGATGGATGCCCTCTTTATCAATATGGAGATATACCGGTTTGGCTGATTCGCCTTCAACGATAATGCCGTCGTAGCCGGCGAACTTAAGAAAGGCGCCGAAGCTGCCGCCCATAACCGACTTAGCCACCGCCCCGGTGAGCGGGCTTTTGGTTACCAAAGCCATCCGGGATACCGACATGGCGGTGGTTGCCCCCAGGGGGCCCATCATCATTATCACCTTGTTATCGGCGCTCAGAGGCTCCACGCCGGGTTTAAGCTCTTCATAGAGATATTTGACGCCGAGGCCCCGCCCGCCGAGAAAATCCTTTAGCCACGCCCGGGGGATTTCTTCGACCTGGCTCTTGCCGGTAGTCAGGTTCAGCCGTATCAGCTTACCGTTGTAACTGCTCATAATACCCTCCAAAGTTAATATCGGTAGGTTAAGCTAGCCACCCATCAGAAAGTTCAGGATGACAATCTCATCGCCGTCCCGTACCGTTGTATCCAGCTCTATGGGGCGAAGACCATCGGCATCGAGATAGATACCGTAGATGCGCAGCAGCTTACCCTGCCTGTCGAACAGGTGGTCTTTGATGCCGGGAAACTGTGCCTCCAGGCTCTCCAGGCATTCGCCGACTGTCCGCCCCGTCACCTCGGGTGCCTCAACGCCACCGCTGGGCTCCTGCAGGATAGGCGGTAGCTTGACCCTCACACTCATTTGCCTCTACCGCCCTATTTTAGCTTGAAGACCAGCCCCTGGTCGGCGTCGAGCTTAATCTTATCGCCTTCCTGGATAACCAGGGTGCCGTTGCCCGTGTTCGATACCAGCGGGATATCATACTCCCGGCAGTGAATGCAGGCATGGCTTAAGGCCCCGCCGCCGTTGGTGACAATCCCCTTGACCAGCGGCAGTATCGGCGTCCATCCCGAAGACATCCCCGGGCAGATTATGATGTCGCCCGGCTGGGTGGAGAAGACATCCTCGTTGTTTATCACCAGGTGAGCTTTACCTTCGGCGGTGCCGGCCGGACTGCCGCAGTTGCCGAACAGGATAGCACCCGTCTCCGGCCTGGGGATAGGGGCATCCCCGGCCACAACCTTGGCCACTATGGCATCGTGGACCGATGCCAGATGCTTGTTTATGTCTTCCGGCGTTAACGGCCCGGCGGTAATAATATGCGGGCGCGACTTGAATTCCTTCTGGGCTGTCCATTTTTCCCGGCG
>SOKR01000068.1 GCA_004375675.1 Dehalococcoidia bacterium | reverse complement strand
ACGACCTCGTTTATCTCCCGCCCGTCGGCTTTGCCCTTGAGCTTGGCGATGAGCTTGGGCATAACCTTGCCCTTATCGCCCAGTCCCCCCGCCCCCACCTCTTCGATAACCTTGCGGGCTTCGGCGACAATCTCGTCGCGGCTCATCTGGGCGGGCATGTACGCTTTGAGGATAGCCATCTCCGCCTCTTCATTAGCCGCCAGCTCGGGGCGGTCTCCTTCTTTAAAGGCTTCGATGCTCTCCTTGCGCTGCCTGACCTCCTTGGCGATAATGCCCAGGATATCAGTGTCTTCCAGCGCTTTCTGTTTGGCTATTTCGGCGTTCTTGATGGCGGCCATCACCAGACGGATGACGGAACGCTTCACCGTGTCCCCGCCCTTCATCGCCTGCTTAAGGTCGTCCGTCAGCTTTTGTTGTAATGCGGATGGTTTCTCTTCCATAAAACTTACTATCTCCTCGCCACTCGGGCGCTCTTTCGTCTCTTGGCGGCTCCCTTGCGCTTGCGCTTGACGCTGGGCTTCTCGTAGTGTTCGCGCCGGCGCACTTCGGATAATATACTTTCCTGTTGCACCTTTTTGTTAAAGCGCCGCAGCAAGCTTTCGAAGTTCTCGTTGTCCGTAGCTACTACATTAGCCACGCAGCATCCTCCTCCTTCTCAAGAACCCCGCAATTCTTTTTACCACCACATTTTAGTCAGCTTGAGCCACCCTGTCAACTGGCTATAATTATCTTCTCCTCACTATCTCGCGGGCGGCGACCACGCCCGAAACCGACGCCTGGATTAAGCCGCGGCTGACGCCGGCGCCGTCGCCGACGGCGAACATGTTGCCGACCTCGGTCTCCAGGCTGGGGCTGAGCTGGGGGCGGGAGGAATAAAACTTGACCTCGATGCCGTAGAGCAGTGTGTGGTGCGAAGCCACTCCCGGAACCAGCTTGTCCATCGCCTGCAGCATCTCCACCAAATCGGTGATGTAGCGGTAGGGCAGGGCAAAGCTGAGGTCGCCGGGGGTGGCGTTCTGCAGGGTGGGCTTGGTCAGTCCGCGCTCGATGCGCTCCGGAGTGGAGCGCCGCCCCTCCATCAGGTCGCCCAGGCGCTGCAGGAGCACTCCGCTGCTTAAGATATTAGCCAGCCGCGCCAGGTAGCGCCCGTAGGCGATGGGCTGGTTAAAGGGCTTGGTGAAGGCGGTGCTCACCAGCAGGGCAAAGTTGGTGTTTTCGGTCTTGCGCTCGGCGTAGCTGTGCCCGTTGACGGTGATGACCGGATCGCAGCCGCCCGTAGACTCCATGATGACCTCGCCGCCGGGGCACATGCAGAAGGTCCTCACCCGGTCGTCGAAGCTCTTGGAGAGGAATTCCAGCTTCGACTCGTAGAGGACATCGGTCAACGGCGCCATTACCGCCGCCGGCACCTCCACCCTCACCCCCACGTCCACCGGGTTGCTGTGCATGGTCAGTTTCAGCCGCTCGGCTTCCTTGGCCAGCCAGTCGGCTCCTTCTCTGCCCGGAGCCAGAATCAGGTAGTCGCATTCAAAGCTCTCCCCGGCCTCGGTCTTAACCCCCTTGACCTTGCCCCGCTCAACAATGATAGAAGAGACGGCGGTCCGCAGCCTTGATTCTATATGCGGACTTAAGTTGTCCCACATTGCCTTGAGCACCAGTCGGCAGTGCTCGGTGCCCAGGTGGCGTATAGGCATTGGCACCAGCTTCAGTCCCGCCAGGTCGGCCTGCTGGCGCAGCTTATCAACCTTTTTCCCGGTGCCGTATAGCTTATCGGGCGCGCCGAACTTGAGGTAGACCTCGTCAACGTATTTGATAAGGGCTTCGGTCTGGTCTTCCCCGAGGTAACCGGGGAGCCGGCCGCCCACCCGGGAGGTCAGGGTCAGCTTGCCGTCGCTGAAAGCCCCCGCCCCGCCCAGCCCGCAGACCAGGTCGCAGGGCGAGCAGGGAGGGCAGGGCTGGCCGGTGTCCCGCGCCGGACACTGGCGCTTATCGATGTCCCTCCCCCCTTCGAGGAGCAGAATCCTGAGGTCGTCGAGAGCCAGCTCCAGGGCGGCAAAGATACCCGCGGGACCGCCGCCGACAATGATAACGTCGTATTTCTTGGTCATTTTGACAGCCCTGCCATTGTATAGCCTGCGGCTTTAGCCGTCAAGGAATAAGGAATGGGGTTTTAATGAAATTTAAACGCCGGTTTTATGGGCAATTAATCCCGGCAGCCTGAAATTGGACTATAGTGAGGTTAAAGCAGCTTTACCCCGTTGACATTTGCCATTCAGCAAATTACAATATGTCGTAATTAACAGTAATCAGGCGGCGAAGGATTGTCATCCCGCGGACACTGCAAGAGCCGGTTGATATTCAGCGGGCTGTTATCGCCATCCTTACTATCTTACAAGAGCATTGCCCAGAGTATAACCCAAAGATGAGCCGGCTGGATAGATTAAGGAAGGTGAGCCGATGGGGAGCATAAGGTGAACCTGCTGAAAACAGGTTCAATTCTGAGGAGACTGCTGATAATTATTCCGGTAGTGGTGGGGCTGATTTTGGTCAGCCTGTTTATGCCCGCCCAGCGCCTGAGTATAGAAGGTATTGGTATGCTTTCCCTTGAGACCACGGTTACCCTCTCTGTTGGCTACGAGGTTGCCTCTGCCAACCCTGGTTGGGTAAGTCCTACTGGCTTCGTTGACGGTGGGGGTGTATGGACGAATGAACCATTGGCTTATGACGAAGACACTCTTACCTTCGCTTATGTTATTTGCCCTAATGGTTGGTCTGACTACCTTGAACTGACCATTGCAGAAATAACCTGCGATAAGGTTCAGCTATGGATGGGCAGGGTAAACACTCAGGTGACTGATGTTGAGGTGGATGTCTACTATAGCAGTGCTTGGGATAACATATACACTGGGCCAATTGTTGTTGGTTCCTTTCAAGAGTTTGCGATAGGCAGTGAGCAGTCAGTAACTGCTATGAGAATAAGGTTCTTTGCCTCAAAAGCAAGTAGGCAAGCTGACATTTATGAGGCAGACTTTAATGAGGTAAGTCTGGTCCCAGATATAACCAATACCCCCACCAGCAAAGCCTTCGGCACGGTATCGGAAAGCACTGACTACTGGTCAACTGTTACTAACCCCCCAACATGGCCCCTTGATGATGCTGAGTGTTTCTTTACCGTAACCAACAGTAGCGGGGCAGCGGTAGATATTGCCATCAGGGCTATAAACTTTGGAGGCGGGGTC
>SOKR01000059.1 GCA_004375675.1 Dehalococcoidia bacterium | reverse complement strand
CTCGTGTCCCGTGGTACTTAAGTGCAGGCTAGGAGCTTACCCCTTTTCGTTTACGGGACTGTCACCCTCTATGGTTACCCTTTCCAGGGACCTTCAACTAGGGTTGGGTTTGTAACTCCTTGACCTATTCTGGGCTAAAGTCCGGCCTGACTTGCAACCCCCCATAAGCATAGGCCCCAGAGCCACTAAGCTTATAGGGTTTGGGCTGTTCCCTTTTCGTTCGCCACTACTCAGGGAATCTCTCTTGATTTCTTTTCCTCAGGGTACTGAGATGTTTCACTTCCCCTGCTTACCTCCACCCAGCCTATGTGTTCAGCTGGGGGTACCCAGGTTTTACCTGAGTGGGTTGCCCCATTCGGATATCCACGGCTAAGCTTGCTAGGCAGCTGACCGAGGCTTATCGCAGCCTTGCTACGTCCTTCATCGGCCCTTGATGCCAAGGCATCCACCATGTGCCCTTTCCCGCTTGACCTGCTTCAGATTTGATATTAGTCGCTCGATATTCAATTGTTAAGGTGCTTAACACATAACTAAACGGCTTGGTGATTTATCACCAAGCCGTTCTCGGTTAAATCACCAAAGACCCTAGTTATGTATCAACGCTATTCATAGGCAGAGTGAATGTTATCATAGTGCCGTGGCTTTGTCAAGCAGATTTATTCATAAATTACTTATGAATTTCGGGCATTAGTTATTGACAGCTGACCGATGGCTGTGGTAGTATATCGAGTTGCCGTTTGTTAGTTCGGCTGACAGTTAAAGATTGAAATCTTAGAGGCTCAATCAACAACGTCAGCTTGTGATGGATGAGCTATGGCTCATCCATTTAAATTGTGTGAACGGGAGGAATAACTAAAAAGTGCCTACGGTTAATCAGTTAGTGCGCAAGGGACGCAGTAAGGCGGCTAAGAAGACTAAGTCGCCAGCATTGCTCCTCAGCTATAACGCGCTGAAGAATAAGATGGTGGTGGGAAAAGGCTCCCCCCAGAAGCGTGGGGTCTGCGTACAGGTTAAGACCACCACCCCCAAGAAGCCTAATTCGGCGTTGCGCAAGATAGCGCGCGTGCGTTTGACCAATCAAATAGAGGTAACGGCTTATATCCCCGGTGAGGGGCATGAGCTTCAGGAGCACTCGGTAGTGCTTATCCGCGGCGGGCGGGTGAAAGACCTGCCCGGCGTTCGCTATCATATTATCCGCGGCGCTCTGGATGCCACCGGTGTGGCTAATCGGCGTCAGGGGCGCAGTAAGTACGGAAGTAAACGGGTTGCTAGAGGCGTGACAGTTGAACCTCCTACGGCTACCGAAGGTGTCGATGTTCCTCCTTCCGACGTGGTTACTGAAGCGGCGGCTGAGGAATAGGAGGGAGAAATGCCAAGGCGGTCTCGTGCCACGAGAAGAGAGATACCCCCTGATGCCAAGTACCACAACGAAGTCGTAGCCCGGTTGATTAACCGGATGATGAAGTGGGGTAAGAAGAGTCGGGCGGAGGAAATAGTCTACGGCGCCCTCGATATTATGCAAGAGCAGGGGGCCAAAGAGCCCGCCGCTACCTTGGAGCAGGCGGTGAAGAACGCTACTCCCCAGCTTGAGGTCAAACCCCGTCGCGTTGGCGGCGCTACCTATCAGGTGCCGGTTGAGGTCCGCCCGGAGCGGTCTTTATCTCTGGCTTTGCGCTGGCTGGTGGTTTCGGCCCGAGCTAGGGGCGGCAAGTCTATGGCGGAGAAGCTGGCGGCGGAACTGAGTGACGCCGCGCGGGGAGAGGGCGTAACCATAAAGAAGCGTGAGGATACCCACAAGATGGCTGAGGCGAATCGAGCCTTTGCTCATTACCGGTGGTAGAGGATAGAACAATGGCTAGGAGTTTCCCTTTAGGTAAAATACGCAATATTGCTATTATCGCTCACATTGACGCGGGTAAGACCACCGTCACCGAGCGCATACTCTATCACACCGGTCGTACCTATAAAATCGGCGAGGTGGATGAGGGCACGGCGGTGATGGACTGGATGGAGGAGGAGAAGAAGCGGGGCATTACCATCACGGCGGCGGCGACCACCTGCCACTGGCAGGAGCACCGCATCAACATTATCGATACCCCGGGGCATGTGGACTTTACCGCCGAGGTGGAGCGCAGCCTGAGGGTGCTGGATGGCGGGGTGGTGGTCTTCGATGCCGTGGCCGGTGTCGAGGCGCAGTCGGAGACGGTATGGCACCAGGCGGATAGATATAAAGTTTCCCGCATCTGTTTCATCAATAAGATGGACCGGGTGGGGGCTAATTTCGAGCGCACCGTTTCTATGATTGAAGAGATGCTGGGGGCTAAGCCTCTGGTGGTGCAGCTGCCGCTGGGCAGAGAGGCTTCGTTTGAGGGCGTCATCGACCTGTTGGAAAACAAGGCATGGCGTTTCGAAGCCGACGCCGATGAGCCGCCTGTGGAGGTGGCTATCCCCGAGTCGGAGCAAGCCAGTTGCGCCCAGGCTCGCCAGACGCTTATCGAGAAGCTGGCGGAGAGCGACGACCAGATACTGGCGCTCTATCTCGAGGGCACCCCTATCATTCCCGATGATTTGAGGCAGGCTCTAAGACGGGTAACCCTGGCGGTTAAAGGGGTGCCCGTTCTTTGCGGTAGCGCACTGAAGAACAAGGGCGTGCGACCCTTGCTCGACGCTATTGGCAACTACCTGCCTTCGCCGGAGGATATGCCCCCGGTGAGGGCTATCGATACCAGGGTGGGGGGCGAGGTTACCCGCCCGCCTAAAGACAATGCCCCGTTTTCGGCGCTGGCTTTCAAGGTGGTCTCCGACCCCTTTGTCGGCCGGCTGGTCTATTTTAGAGTCTATTCGGGCACGGTGAAGGTCGGTGCCCAGGTGCTTAATTCCACCCGCGGCAAGAGGGAGCGCATCGGGCGACTGCTGCTGATGCACGCCAATCGGCGGGAGGAGGAGGAGAAGGTGGGCGCCGGAGCCATTGTCGCCACCCTGGGGCTTAAGAATACCTTTACCGGCGATACCCTTTGCCATTACTCCCAGCCCGTGCTTCTGGAAGCTATCCGCTTTCCTGAGCCGGTGCTCTCGGTGGCTGTTGAGCCCAGAACCAGGGCTGGCCAGGATAAACTGGGGGGAGCCTTACAAAGGCTGACCGAGGAAGACCCTACCTTCAGGGTGACTTACGACCAGGAGGCGGGGCAGACGGTTATTTCGGGCATGGGCGAGCTTCACCTGGAGTTCCTGGTGAGTCGCTTGGTCAGTGAATTCGGCGTGGTGGCCAAGAT
>SOKR01000071.1 GCA_004375675.1 Dehalococcoidia bacterium | reverse complement strand
GTAGAGCACGTTCTTGGTAAGAACGGGGTCACCAGTTCGAATCTGGTTGTGGGCTTTAATTAAAGGGGGTTAAAAAATGGCAAAGCAGAAATTCGAACGGACTAAGCCCCATTGCAACGTGGGCACCATCGGTCATGTCGACCATGGTAAGACAACCTTGACTTCGGCAATTACTATGGTTCTGTCTAAGGCAGGGGGTACCTCTTTTCGCGCCTTTGAGAGCATCGATAATGCCCCTGAGGAGAAGGCGCGCGGTTTGACCATAGCCATTGCCCATATTGAGTATGAGACCGAGAAGCGCCATTATGCCCATATCGATTGCCCTGGGCACGCTGACTTTATCAAGAATATGATAACCGGCGCGGCCCAGATGGACGGCGCCATCCTCGTTGTTAGCGCCCCCGATGGGCCTATGCCCCAGACCAGGGAGCATGTCCTGCTGGCTCGCCAGGTGGAGGTTCCTTACGTCTTAGTGGCTCTCAACAAGATAGACGCCCTCGATGATGAAGAGCTGCAGGAGCTGGTGGAGGTGGAGACCAGGGAGCTGCTGACCAAGTATAAGTTCCCCGGCGACGAGTTGCCGGTGATAAAGGTAAGTGCCCTCAAGGCTCTGGAGTGCGGCTGCGCCAAGCGTGAGTGCCAGTGGTGCGGCGGCATCTGGAAGCTGATCGATGCCATTGACGAGTATATTCCCACTCCGGCACGGCCTAAAGACAAGCCCTTCTTGATGCCGGTGGAGGATGTTTTTAGCATCAAGGGTCGCGGCACTGTGCCTACGGGCAGGGTGGAGCGGGGAGTGATTAACCCCGGCGACGAGGTTGAGATAGTGGGCTTGCACCACGAGCCGCGAAAGACGGTGGCTACCAGCCTGGAGATGTTCCACAAGATCTTGGACAACGCCGAGCCCGGAGATGCCGTTGGTATTCTGCTTCGGGGCATGGAGAGGGATGACATCGAGCGGGGTATGGTAATAGCCGCCCCCGGTTCGATTAAGCCTCATACCTATGCCGATGCCGAGGTCTATGTTTTGAGCAAGGAAGAAGGGGGCAGGCATACCCCGTTCTTTAACGGATATAAGCCCCAGTTCTATATCAGGACTACCGATGTTACCGGCACCATCGAGCTGCCCGAGGGGGTGGAGATGGTTATGCCCGGTGATAATATTACCATGAAGATTAGGCTTATCTACCCGGTGGCTCTGGAAAAAGGCTTGCGCTTTGCTATCCGGGAGGGGGGTAAAACAGTGGGTGCCGGCACCTTTGGCCGCATCATTGAATAGACATGGCGAGGAAGTCTGAAGCCAGAGTTATTATCCATCTTGCCTGCACCGAGTGCAGCGAGAGGACATATACTTCCACTAAGAACAAGAGGAATGACACCCAGCGCTTAGAGCTTAAGAAGTATTGCCCCCGTTGCCGCAGCCATACCCTGCACAAGGAGACAAAATAAGTGCGGCAGCGTAGAGGCTTTTGAGGCTGTTTGATGACTCATCGTACTGCTACCAAGCGTTCCCGGTTTCGGTTCATTGGCGAGATTATAGCCGAGCTGAGGAAGGTGGTCTGGCTCTCCCGGCGGGAGGCGGCTTACCTGACCTTCCTGGTGCTGGTGGTTACCGTCGCCGTGGGTATAGTGCTGGGTGCCTTTGACTGGGGTTTTGCTCAAATCGTGGATAGATTCTTTTTGGGCGGATAGAGGCCTGGCAGTTTTCCGATTTCAATTATTTGTTTGAGTGAGGGTTTTTTTGGTGACTGAGAAGCAAAATAAGGTGGCGGAAAGTCAAAAAGGGTGGTTTGTGATTCATACCTATTCCGGGTATGAAGAACGGGTTAAGAAGAATCTTGAGCAGCGCATCAAGTTTATGGACAGCGCTGAAGAGATTGGCGAGATAATCATACCCACCGAGGTGGAGATAGAGGTCAAGAACGGGCAGCGGCGGAATGTGGATAAGAAGATATTGCCCGGTTACATCCTGGTCCAGATGAGTATGAGCGACCAGAGCTGGAACATTGTGCGTAACACGCCGGGGGTTACCGGTTTTGTCGGCAGCGGCACTAAGCCGACGCCCCTGCTTGAGGACGAGGTCAACCAGATCTTAAAGCAGATGGCCACCAAAGCCCCCAAGGTTAAGGTCGGCTTCCGTAAGGGGCAGAGCGTGCGGGTGACCAGCGGGCCTTTTATCGATTTTGTCGGGGTGGTGGATGAGATAAGCACCGATAAGGGCAAGGTTAAGGTGCTCCTGTCCCTGTTCGGGCGGGAGACGCCGGTTGAGCTTGACTTCTTACAGGTGGAGAAGCTCTAGGAGATATAGTGGCTAAGAAAGTTAAAGCCGTAATTAAGTTGCAGATTCCCGCGGGCAAGGCGAACCCGGCACCGCCGGTGGGTCCGGCCCTGGGGCAACACGGGCTTAATATTATGGCCTTCTGCAAAGAGTATAACGACCGCACCGCCAACCAGGAGGGCTCTATTATCCCGGTGGAGATAACCGTCTTCGAAGACCGCTCTTTCACCTTTATCACCAAGACGCCGCCGGCTGCCGATTTGCTTAAGAAAGCGCTGGGGCTGGAAAAAGCCTCTGGCGACGCTGGCCACGAGAAGGCGGGCAAGATAACCCGCGCCCAGCTGCGCGAGATAGCCGAGATTAAGGCTAAAGATTTAAACGCTACCACTATTGAAGGGGCGGAGCGCATCATCGAAGGCACCGCCCGCAGTATGGGGATTGAGGTGGAATAAAGTGAGCAAACACGGCAAGAAGTACGCCGAGGCGCTGAAGATGGTGGATAGGGATAAGACCTATGCCCCGGAAGAGGCTATCGGCATTATTAAGAAGGCGGCTTTTACCAAATTCGACGAGACGGTTGAGCTTCACCTCCGCATGGGGGTCGACCCGCGCGATGCTACCCAGCAGGTGCGCGGCGTGGCTCTCCTGCCCCATGGTCTGGGCAAGAAGGTGCGCGTGCTGGTTTTTGCCCAGGGTGAAGCTGCCCGAGCCGCCGAAACCGCTGGCGCCGATGCCGTCGGCGGCGACGACATGGCTAAGAAGATCGAGGACGGCTGGCTGGAATTTGATACCGCTATCGCCACCCCCGATATGATGGGCAGGGTCGGCAAGCTGGGTAAAATCCTGGGGAGGAAGGGGCTGATGCCCAACCCCAAGTCGGGGACAGTGGTGGCGGCGGAAGATATTCCCAGGGCAATCGATGAAGCCCGCAAGGGGCGGGTGGAGTTTAAGCTTGACCGCCAGGCTATCATTCATGTCGTTCTGGGTAAGGTTAGCTTTGAGGAAGACAAGTTGCTGGCTAACCTGACGGCGTTGATTGAGGCGATAATGAAGGCCAAGCCCAGCGGGGCCAAGGGACAGTATGTTAAGACTGCTTCTTTAACCACTACCATGGGGCCGGGTATAAATCTCGACCTTAAACCAGCCCTGTCTTTATCTTCCATTTAATATTTTTATAATCTAAAGTGAAAGGGGATATCTGATGGCGGACGTTGCTATTGTCGGTGCCGGCCAGACTGTTTTCAGCCGTAGCTGCGGCGTATCTATCCGGGAGCTGGCTTTTGATGCTTTTCAGGAGGCGCTGGAGGGGCTGGATATTACCACCAGTGATATCGACGCTTCTATTATCTGTTCGGCGCCGGAGTATGATAAGCAGCGCTCACCGGCCGGCTTGATATCGGAATACCTGGAGTTAACCCCCAAGCCGAGCTTCTATGTGGAGACGGTCTGTTCCTCCAGCAGCACGGGATTACGAGTCGCCTGGTCGCTGGTTAAATCGGGCCTGCATAAGGTGGTGGCGGTAATCGGTTTTCAGAAGATGTCCGAGCTTTCCTCCCGCGACGCTGCCGAGAGAATGGGGCGGGGGGCGGATATAATCTGGGAATCGCCCTTCGGGCTGACCATGCCCGCGGGTTATGCCATGTACGCCCGGGCTCATATGGATAAGTACGGCACCACCGAGGAGCATTTAGCCAAGGTGCGGGTCAAGAATTCGCACTACGGGGCGACCAATCCCAAGGCGAACTACCGCAAGGAGTTGAGCCTGGAGGATATCCTCAAATCCGATATGATAACCACCCCGCTTAAGAAGTTCGATTGCTGCGCTAACGCCGACGGCGCTTCCTGCGTTATCGTCGCCCGCGGCGATGTGGCTAAGGGCATCAGCGAAAAGCCTATCTGGGTGATGGGGCTGGGGGCGGCTACCGATACCATGACTATGGCGGGCCGGAAGCAGCTCACCGGCTTGCAGTGTGCCCAGGAAGCCGCCCGGCAGGCGTACAAGATGGCCGGCGTCAAGCCGCAGGATATCGACGTTGCCGAGGTTCACGATTGTTTTACCGTCTCCGAGATTTTAGCCTACGAAGACCTGGGCTTCGCTAAGCCCGGGGAGGGAGCGGGCTTAATTGAAGATAAAGAGACCTACGCCGACGGCAAGATACCGGTCAACGTTGACGGTGGCTTGCTGTCCAAGGGGCATCCTATAGGCGCCACCGGTGGTTCCCAGATAAGAACAATTGTTCGGCAGCTCCGGGGCCAGGCTACCGAGGCCCAGGTGAAGGGAGCCGAAATAGGGCTGGTGCATAATATCGGTGGCATCGGGCAATACGGTAATGTAACCATTCTCAGGAGGTAGCTTAATGGGCTTTGAGAATTTCGGTACGGTCAGTTTTACCACGGAAGCCAAGGCGGCTGATTTTATCACCTACCTGGAACAGGGCAAGGTGATGGCCACTCGTTGCCCCAAGTGCGGGGTGAGCTATTTCCCACCCAAGGCCGATTGTCCCAGCTGCCTGTCGGGGGAGGTGGAGTGGTTTGAGATTAAGGGCAAGGGTAAGCTGGCTACCTATACCATAGTCAATTACGGGCCGTCCGGCTTCGAGAATGACGCCCCCTATATTCTGGCTCTGGGTGAGTTCGAGGGGGGCATCCAGATTATGGCCCGCTTGAGCAAGGATATTGCGTCCAGTGATATCGAGGCGGGCATGAGCCTGGTGGTCGTTCCGCTAAAGCGACCCGAAGGCAGGATTAGCTACGAATTCAAAAAAGGCTAGGCAAGATAAGGAGGTCAAAAATGGCGGATAGGAAGGTTTGTATTCTCGGCGGCGGCATGAGCAAGTGGGGGGTGCGGGAGGCAAGTATCATAGACATGGCTCAGGAAGCGGCTAAGGATTGTTTTGACGATGTTCCCGCACTCAAGAAGGAGGACGTGGACGGTCTGCTGTTTGCCTCTTCTTACTGTGGACGGAGTGCTTTTCAGGTCAACATCGCTCCAGTAATCGCCGAGCGCACCGGTATTAAACCGACCAGTATCTGCACCAGGGTGGACACTCTCTGTGCCGGTGGCAGTTCGGGTATTATCCTGGCTACGGGACTGATAAAGGCGGGTATGGCTGATGTGGTGATGGTATCCGGCGGCGAGAAGCTTTATACGCCGCAGCGGTGGGAGACCTATTACAGCGAGATGGCTTCCATAGACCACGATTGGGAGGGAGCCCAAGGCATAGGTCTGCCGCCTCCTTTCTTCAGCATGACCGCCCAGGAGCATATGAAACGCTACGGCACGACTAAAGAGCAGCTTTCCGCCGTCTCGGTTAAGAACCGCCGGAACGGCTCTACCAACCCCAAGGGGCACTTTCAGAAGGCGGTCACCATGGAAGAGGTGATGGCCGCCAGAGCAGTAGTGCCGCCCCTCGGCCTCTTTGACTGCACTCCTATCACCGACGGCTGTGCCGCCGTGATATTGACCCATGAAGATAAAGCCAAGGAACTCTCCGATAAACCCCTGGTCTATGTCCGGGGTACGGCTCAGGCGACTCTTCACAGCATGTCGATGAACTGGCCGGGTGAAGACCTGGCTGACTGGGTTCACCTGAGGATAGCCGCCAAGAAGGCTTACGAGAGAGCGCGGGTCGGCCCCGAAGACATCGATGTCGCCCAGACCCATGATTGCTTTACCATCTCCGAGATTATTGAGATGGAGGACCTGGGGTTCTGCAAGAAGGGGGAGGGGGGACCCTTTGTCGAGTCGGGACAGAGCGATTTCGGCGGCAAGATCCCGGTAAATACCGACGGCGGCCTGCTCGCCTGCGGGCACCCCTTCGGCGGCACCGGCATCCGCCAGGCATGCGAGATAACCATGCAGCTGCAGGGAAGGGCGATAAGGCAGGTAGAGAGCGCCAAGATCGGGCTGACCCATAACCTGAGCGGCCTCAACGTTGAGCATACCATACTTATCTACGGGAGAGAGCCCTAAGAATTAACACCGTAAGGGGGAAGTTATGCCAGTACCGGGATTACCGATTTTAGAAGGTTTATACCCATCGACTATGGACCTTTATCCCTTTGAGGCTAAGGAGTTCAACCGGATTCACCCGTTTTATGAGAACCTGAGACAAAACCGGTTCACCACCACCAAGTGCAAGAAATGCGGCAATACGCCTTTCCCGCCGCGGGTCGTTTGCCCTAAGTGTAATTCGGACGACCTGGAGTGGGTGGACTTACCCACGCAGGGCAAGGTGCTACGCTTTACCGAAGAGGTGGCCGGAGTGCCTCTGGGTTTTGAAGCGCCCCTGATTCATGCCCTGGTTGACCTGGGCGAGGGACGCAAGTTCATCTCCCGTGTCATCAACTGCAAGGAGGGGCAGCTTAAAGAGGGCGATACCGTTAAGCTGGCTGTCTTTGAGGTGCCGCCGATGATAATAGAGAAGAGGGGTGGTGTGATGGAGGAATCGCCGAGGGTATTTTTTGCTTTCGAGCCGGTAAAGTAGTAAAATAGTCAAACAATAGAATAAAACAGGTTTCCGGAGACAGCGGGTGCCTTTAAGGCTCAAATCAAATGCCTGCCGAGGATAATCAAGGATTTTAGTGTTAAGTCCTTGTGCGGCAGGCGCAAGGACTTAGTTTTTATAGGGGGTGATGAATAGTGGCTACAAAGGAAAAGAAGGCGCAGCTTATCGACAGCCTGCAGGAGGTTTTTTCCAATTGCAGCGTCGGCGTCCTGACCGACTATCGGGGGCTGACCGCGGCCGAGATGACCGAACTGCGCCGCCAGTTTAGAGAAGCCGGCGTTGAGTACAGGGTAGTGAAGAATACGCTGGCGCGCTTTGCCGCCGAGAGGGCGGGCAAGGACGAGCTGGTCGGTTTCTTCGAGGGGCCGGTGGCGATTGCTTTCGGCTACGGCGATATAACCGAGCCAGCCAAAGCCTTAGCCGCCTATATTCAAGCTTCCAAGGTAGAGATGACGGTTAAGGGCGGCTTTTTGCCCGACCGGATGCTTACCCCGGAGGAAGTTGAAACCCTGTCTAAACTACCATCAAGGGAGATTTTGCTGGCCAGGGTTGTGGGCGGAATACAGAGCCCCATCTCGGCTTTGGTCAACCGCCTTGCCGCCCCTATGACGGGGCTGGCGGTGGTGTTGCAATCAAGGATAAAACAATTGGAGGGAGAATAAGATGACAGCAGAAGAAGCCAAGGGCAAGAAAGAGGCCGAGAAGCCCGAAGCTGAGGTAAAGGAACCTGAAGCTAAGGCTGAGGCTAAGGAGCCCGAAGTCAAGGAACCCGAAGCCAAGGCTGAAGAAAAAGAGCCAGAAGTCAAGGAACCAGAAGTCAAGGCAGAGGCCAAGGAGCCCGAAGTGAAAGAACCCGAGGCTAAACCAGAAGCCAAGCCTGAAGTGAAAGAGCCGGAGGCTAAGCCCGAACCCAAGCCGGAAGCTAAACCGGAACCCAAACCCGAAGCTAAGCCCGAACCTAAGGCCGAGGCGAAGAAGCCGGCGCCCAAGAAGAAGTTATCCAAGGGCGTCGAGGACATCATGACGACTATCAAGAAGATGACCGTTCTCGAGCTGTCGGAGCTGGTGCAGGCTCTTGAAGGCGAGTTCGGCGTTAGCGCTTCGATGGCGGTAGCGGCACCAGCCGCGGGTGGGGCAGCGGCAGCGGCTCCAGCGTCGGCTGAAGAGCAGACGGAGTTCAGCGTCATCCTCAAGGACATAGGGGCGAACAAGATTAACGTTATCCGTGCCGTCAGGGAGATGACTACCCTGGGGCTAAAGGAAGCCAAGGACTTCGTCGAGAGTGCCCCGCAGACGGTAAAAGAGGGAGTTACCAAGGACGAAGCCGCCACGATGAAGCAGAAGCTGGAAGCGGCCGGCGCTACCGCTGAAGTAAAATAAAGCTGGAGTTTTTCAGTGACTTCTGGCGAGTATTTAATACCTATCGGTATAGGTGGCTTTTTTGCCATCGTGGGCATCATCTTGATTTTTTTGGGCCGGGGAGAAGAACGTAGTTACTATGACTCACTGGCCAGTCGCCCTGACGCCAGGGAGTTCCTGGAGCGATGGCCGGAGCGCCCCCGAGTGGGGGCACTGAAAATAGGCGGCTGGATAGCCCTTGTTGTCGGCGGGCTGCTGATGGTTATGGGCGGCGCCTTCTGGCTCTGGGGCTAAAAGAGCCCGCTTTACCAAGATTGCTTCTTCCTCCAGTATCAGAGTCATTTAACCCGACATGCGGACAGATACCCTATGTTGAAGAGTGTTTTAAGTGAATGTGATTAATGCTAAGGGCGGTGGCAAAGGTTACCGGTTGTATGTGCTCATCCTGGCGGCGCTGACCTTCACCTTTACCGTCGCCATGCAGCAGATTTGCATGTCCGTCCTCTTCAAGGAGATAGCCGAAGACATCGGCTTGAACCTGGTGGAGATGGGCATAGTCTGGGGTATGCCGGCCTTTGCCGGTGTGCTTAGTGTCTTCTTCGCCGGCCTGCTCGCTGACCGCTATGGGGCCATTCGCGTCATGGGCATTGCCTGTATCCTGGCTGGAATCCTCGGCGCTTTCAGGGGCACTACCACTGACTTTTTCAGCCTGACTTTAGTCACCTTCCTCTTCTCGCTTCCCATGTGGGTTATACCCAGCAGCGTCTTTAAGGTCAACGCCACCTGGTTTTCGGGGAGGAAGCTGGTTGTCGCCAACGGCGTGGTATCGGCGGGCATGGGGCTCGGCTTTACCGTTGGTGCTCTGATCAGCGCCACCGTAATGTCGCCATGGCTCGGTGGTTGGGAGAACGTGTTATTCCTCTATGGCGGTATATCGGTCGTAATGGGCCTGCTCTGGCTGCTCACCGTAAGGGAGCATGCCCCGGTACACCTGGGGGCGTCGCTGACCAGGGTGCCGCTGCGCCAGTCAATCGCGCGCGTGTTTCCTATCAAAACCATCTGGCTTGTCGGCTTGACCCTTTTGGGCTATGGAGCCTGTCTTCAGGGAGTGATTGGTTATTTGCCCACCTACCTGCGCGATATCGGCTGGACGGCAGCCAGCGCCGACGGCGCCCTGACCGTTTTTAGTGCCCTGAGTACACTGGGGGTTATCCCGATGGCTTTGTTATCGGCCAAGATTGGCTTGAGGAAGGCGGTCCTCTTCCCGGTGCTGATAATTACCATTATCGGCATCGCCCTGCTGCCCCTGGTGGGCAGCGCCGGGGTTTGGGTGATAATGATAGTGGTGGGGGTTACCCGTGACGGCTTTATGGCCGTGGCCCTCACCATAAGCATCGAGACCAAGGGGGTGGGAGTGGTCTATGCCGGCACCGCTATGGGGTTGACGCAGACCCTCATGAGCGTGGGGCCGATTGTTTCCCCCGCCTTAGGCAACAGCCTGGCCGACCCCGCTAATCCCGCCGCCCCATATCCCTTCTTCCTCTGGGCGGCTTTCGGGCTGCTGGCGCTGGTGGTTTTTTGTTTCGTCAAGGAAACGGGGTGGGAGCGGCAACCTAAATTATGAGGTGAAGGCTCGGCTTCAAGCTACACTGGCTACACCAAACTCCTGGGGCGATACTGAATAGCCTCGGCGATGTGGTGAGCCTTGATGATATCGGTGTTTTCCAGGTCGGCGAGGGTGCGGCCTATCTTGAGGATGCGGTGGAAGGCGCGGGCGGAGAGGTAAAGCTGCTTCATCGCCGCTTTGAGCAGGCTCTGTGCCGATTCCTCTGTTTTACAGTATTCCCTGACCTCGGTGGGCGTCATCTCGGCGTTGCAGGCCAGGCTCGTCCCTTGAAAGCGCTGGCGCTGGGTTAGCCGCGCCGACTCAACTCTAGCTTTGACCTTCTCCGATTCTTCCCCCAGCCTGTCGTCAGCCAGCTTTTCGTAGTCGATGTGGGGCACCTCGACAAAGATGTCGACGCGGTCGATAAAGGGCCCGCTCATTCGCTTCTGGTAGCGGGCGACCAGGCTCGGCGAACAGGTGCACTGCTTGAACGGGTCGCCGTAGTAGCCGCAGGGGCAGGGGTTCATCGCTCCCACCAGCGTGAAGTTAGCCGGGAAGGTGACGCTACCCTGAGCGCGGCTGATGGTGATTACCCTGTCTTCCAGGGGCTGACGCAATACCTCAAGGACAGAATGGCCGAATTCGGGTAGCTCGTCGAGAAAGAGCACCCCCCGATGGCTGAGGCTTATCTCGCCCGGTCGGGGCCATTGTCCCCCGCCCACCAGCCCGGCATTGGAGATGCTGTGGTGGGGGGAGCGGAAGGGGCGCTGTTTAATCAGGGGGGTATTTGCCGGCAGCAAGCCGCTGACGCTGTATACCTTGGTCACCTCCAGGGCTTCTTCGTCGGTCATCGGCGGCAGCAACGAGGGCAGGGAGCGCGCCAGTAGCGTCTTACCGCTGCCCGGTGGGCCCATCATGATGATATTATGCCCGCCGGCCGCCGCCACTTCTAAAGCCCGCTTGACGTGCTCCTGACCTTTAACATAAGCCAGGTCGCTGTGGAGTAGGGTGGTGGGGCTATATTCCTCAGCGGCTTCCGCATTGAATTCAGGGGCGTCTATCTCTCCCCGAAAGTAGCTGACCAGCTGGGCCAGAGAGGTGACGGGGATGATTTCGGTGCCTTCTATTATCGACGCCTCTCGGGCATCCATTTCGGGCACGATGCTGGTCGAAAACTTTTCTTGGTGAGCCAGAGCCACCATGGGCAAGATGCCGTTGGTGTGGCGCAGGCTGCCGTCCAACGACAATTCGCCGAGGAGGACGCTCTGGGAGACATCGGCTGATATCTGCTCCGAGCTGAGCAGGATGCCAACGGCAATAGGTAAATCGTAAGCGGGGCCGGCTTTTTTAAGATATGCCGGAGCCAGGTTGACTACGATGCGTTTGGTGGGGAAGGTGCAGCCCGAGTTGCGTATGGCGGCGCGCACCCGCTCTTTGGCTTCCTGGACGGCGGTATCGGGCAGCCCCACGATGGTGAACGAGGGCAAGCCGGGGGAAATGTCTACCTCAACCTCGACAATGGCGCCTTCCAGCCCGACTACGGCGCAGGTGATTACTTTGGCCAGCATGCTTTACATACTATACCACAAACTTTTTGCCTGCGGAATGAGGTGGTGTTATTAACTAGGGATTACCTTTACGCCTGCCCCACAGGAGGGGCAACGCCTAACTGTTGCAACATGCCCAGCATGTCAGAGCTTACCCACGCTTCCACTTGCTTACCGCCTACGTAGTGGCTGATGACCATCCCTGTTATTGTAGCTTGCTTGCCCGTTGGAGCGATGCCCATCAGCTCACCCTTGTGTGTACCCCGGCCTGTATAACGATTCACCACCTTATCCCCTTCGGCGACCGTGTCTTCAACCGTCAGATGAATGTCGGGGAAAGCGGTGCGCATCATGGTCATGTATTGCCTGAAGCCCTCTGGGCCTTTAAAATCCGGCAAGCCAGGTTGATGCCCGATGTAGTTGGCGTCAACAAGCTCGTTCGCTAACGACAGGTCTCCCTTGTTGAGTACCTCTTCGACAGCACGGCGGGCATTTTCTTTGTTCTCTTCTGTTGACATTTTTAGCCTCCTTTTTTTAATTTAAAAAGGGCACCAGCCACCGCCAAACTTTAGCGGTTCCAGTGCCCTTGTATCATTCCCCCCAACCTCCCAAACCAATGCTGCAA